>JAILLS010000014.1 GCA_024693025.1 Succinivibrio sp.
AGATATGGAATTATTAGTCTCTGAGTCGTTATTGTCATCATATATGATGGGCTCAACCAGTTCTAAAGCCTTGGTGCTGACAAGCTTGTAGAGTTCAATGCCGGTAGCCTGATGGTCAAACAGCGCTGCAAGTTTGCCTTCATCCTTAAGCTTGTTGATCACAAGGCTCATTAACTGATTGGCAGCAAGGCTGTTGTTGGCTGCAGGTTTAATCCCATTATTCTGCAGGACAGTCTTAATCGGATTAAAGGATTCAACCTGAGAGGCAAGAATGGCCTGGAAAATATGATTCAGACCATAATACAGATTCTTGTTTACGGTAAAGAGATCCTCATAGGTTTGTCCGTTAGGTGAAAGATTGTTAAGGACTTTCTGATCAATTTTGGTTAGCACTGCCTGCATGGATGGCAGATCAGCGTCATTTAATTTGGACAGATAGACATCACCTTTAAGATACTGCTGTCTGATGGTCTCAAGGTTCAGCTTAGGAGCAGGCGCGCTCTGAGGCTTAAGCTGTACGGTTGTTTGAGAACTTACCGTCTCCTGACCTGGGTTCTGAGAGCTTGGCTGTTTAAAGTCAGCAATAATCTTCTGATACTCTCTTCTGGTCATATTGCCGGTGTTGTAAATGGTACCCTGCTGCTCTCCTATATCCTGCAGAATAGCCTCTTCATCTGCATTAATCTGCTCATCGAGGTTTGAACTAATCTTATTCCCGTTCTCCTGATTTGGTTTCAGATTTTCGTTAGCCTTAAATATGCTGTCCTGCTTTGTACTAATGATCTGATCTTCTGAATTAGAGCGGATGATGTTGTCATCCTGCAGATCAGAGATTATATTCTGATTAGCCTGACTGAGCTTAACCTGATTGGGGTTAACCTTCCAGTTAAGCGCATTATTGATTAAAGACTGTTTCGTATCAAGCTGTTCTGCCTCATCGAGATTATCAGCATGGCTTACTAATACGCAGTTAAGCAGTGCCTCGAACTGTTTTAAAAAGGCGCCGTGGGTAAGAGTGGCCGAGTTTAACAGCTGCCTGGAATGGGAGTTGTTTAATTCCTGCTGTGCGCAGAACATCAGGAGGTTTCTGCGCTGCTCATCGCTCAGATTTTCCAGACGATCATTTTCAAAATAGTTATTGATTAAACGGTCAATCTTCTCTTTGCTCTGATTTTCGATAAAATCATTCATCAGGTTTGTGACCTGAGTCTGCAGGGTGGAGTTTTTAAAGATCTGGGCAAAATCCTGGTTTTTGACCTGATTAAAGCTGCTGTTCTTATAATTATTGGCAATTTTTGAGAACAGGCCAGTTTCTGACTGCTTAAGATTAGTGCTGCTCGGATCATGCATGTTGATGCTGGATCTGGCCTGATATAAAGTGTAAGTCCACTGCTGCAGGTTCGGCTGGCTCTGTCTGAGTGTTGCGCGTCTGACCTGATTTTGCTGCCGGATCTGCTGATTTGTGCGATTAAACTGCAGGCCGTCATTTTCTGCGAGTCTGGCATGATTTACGCGTCTTGCCTTAACACTTTTGTAGATGGAATAGATGCCTAAGCCTATGAGGTACGTAAATCCAGTAATCACGGTCAGTACAATATGTCTGGCGATGTTGCTTTTTCTGGAATGATGCAGGGTCTCATTGACATCCTGCTGATTATTGCGGTTCTGAACCTGGTCAGTACTGAGATCATCCTCACCGTCACTGCTAAAACTGCTGTCACTATAATTGCTAGAGTTACTATAATTACTGCCAATACTGTTGCGTTCAGACATGATGTGCTCCTTTTGAATTCTATAATCAGCAGGCTTGAAGATTAAAGCATAGCTCCTGCAGGTTAATGCTGTGGCAGCCTGACTATCATAAAGTGCTGTATTCTTCTTAACTGTTATTGCGTTTAAGTCTTACAGGACAGCCTAACTTAAGCATAAGACTGTACCGTCAGATGCTCCCTGCTGCCATAATTATCACTAAGGCATAAAATAACTGCTGACAGGCAGGGAGAGCTGCGCTGCCTGAGGGCTTTCAGAGCTGTCTGCCAGCAGTTTTCTCAGGGTTTTATTTAGCCTGAAGCTAGACATAAACAGTTCAGATCTATTATAGCCATCTTTTAAAAAAGTAGACACAAAATACTCTAGGTCTGCTCACAAATTCCTAAAAAATATATGCACGGCATGGTGCAACACCAGAGTGAACCATGAGTTTTTTCCTGCTCCCCAAAGGTCTGCACCTGCTCTCCTTAATCCTGATAGTTTGAGGTGCTGCCATACCCCTTCTGCAGCTAAGCTCTGCTGCTAAAAAGCAGCAGAGCGCATCTTTTAGATGCTGAAAAGGCAGAAAATTTCGCAAAAAACTGAGTGCTGCTGTAAGTTTTTCAAGCTTACAGCAGCACTCAGCTTTAGTGGATTAAACTTTAACTTATAAGACCTGATAAAGCCTTGTTGTATTATGACTTATCGTCTCATTATCAGTTTCAAATGTTTATATTCTGCACAGCCTGAATTGTTGCCTAAATCACAGGACTTGCCGAAGGCTTCAAGTGCCTTGCCTTCATCCTGCCTCACGCCTTTACCCTGAAGGTATTTAACCCCTAAATCATGACAGCCTGCGGGATTTTTAAGTCTGCAGGCTTTTAAATTGTACTGATAGGATTGATACTGATCCTCAGGCAGAGTATAACCTTTGGAGCTCCTTGTCTCACTGTAGAGCGTGCCAAGATAGAAACAGGCAAAGCCGTCATTTAAGCTGCAGCCTTTTTTGGCATATTTTTCTGCCTGAGCATAATCTGCAAGTTTGGGATTATAAACGCTCATATTATGAAAGGCTAAAAATGAACAGTAACTGCCTTTGCCCTGCTCACAGAGGCGGCGGGCTTTTTTCAGAGCATTGTCAGAGTTAAGCTCCTTATTTACCAGCGCTGTTAACTCGGCACATTGTGAATTGCCAGGATCAAGGCTGCAGCCTTTCTCGATATAATACTGCGCATGGTCAGGCGCTGTTTCAATCGAATTTAAGCCGGCAGAGAGGCAGGATAGCGCATTGTTTAATTCACAGCCTTTAATATCAAGGTATTCTGACTCAGCGTTTTTGCCCAGACTATGAGCTGTATAGGCAGCCAGTCCGCAGGACTCCCCATCGTTTAAAAAACAGGCTTTACTTAAAAAGTTTAGCCGCTGTTCAGTATGTGCCGAAGCTAAGCGGGCGCCTTCCATACAGGCAGCATGATCCGATTCTTTTTGGCATTTATCATCAAGGGTGCTGATCATTTTGTTTAGTACCGGAAGATCTTCATGCCCTGCCTGGGTATAGGCTGTAGTGCTCTGCTGCTGTGCGCAGCCTGAGCCAAAGAGTGCCACAAGCAAAGCTGCGAGGACCTGATGATGAACAGATGACATTATGTGCTCCTTAATAAAATAGTAATTTTTTCTTTTATAAAAGGAGAAATTTTGGTCATTTAAACTTTCATTGTCAAGTAATTATTAATAAAGACAGTTAAGGATTTAAGTCAGGTGGCAGAGTTTTGGCCTGGCTTTAGCGTACACCTTCAGCCTGAAAGCATCAGGCCCTAAAAGGCAGAGGTGAAAAACTGCCTTATAGCATGATGCTTAAAGGCAGTCTGTGCCCTGCAGCAGTGGATTATGGTGTCTGCTGCCTTTATTAGCCCATGGCGGCGATGCGCTTTAAAGCTTCCTCAGTGTTTTCAGGGGTGGAGAAAGCGGTAAGCCGCAGATAGCCTTCGCCTGACGGTCCAAACCCAAGACCAGGGGTACCTACCACCTGAGCCTCATGCAAGAGGCGATCAAAGAATGCCCAGGAAGAGAGTCCTTCTGGTACCTTAAGCCAGATATAAGGAGCGTTAACCCCGCCATACACGGTATAACCGCAGTGGCTCAGTCCCTCACGTATAAGTTTTGCGTTGTGCATATAGTAGCTGACCAGCTCCTGCACCTCCTGCTGCCCTTCAGGGCTGTACACGGCCTGCCCTGCTCTCTGCACAAGATACGGAGCGCCATTGTACTTGGTGCCATGCCGTCTTGCCCAGATGGCATGGATACTGTGACCTTCTGCATCCTTAAGCTCCTTGGGAATGACGGTGTAGCCAAGACGCAGACCGGTAAAGCCTGCATTCTTACTGAAGGAGCGCACTTCAATGGCACACTGACGTGCGCCCTGACATTCATAGATGGAATGCGGAATATCACTCTCGCTGATATAGGCCTCATAGGCGGCATCAAAGAGGATCACGCTGTGATGGGCAATGGCATAGTCCACGATCTGCTGCAGCTCGGCAAGTCTGAGGGCCGTGCCGGTAGGATTGTTCGGCGAGCAGATATAGATAAGATCAAGCTCGGTATCAGGCAGCGCCGGCACAAAGCTGTTCTCGGCCGTGGTGGGAAGATAGGTGAGTCTGTCCCACTGTGAGGTGCTCTCATTGAAGCTGCCGGCCCGACCTGCCATCACATTGGAATCCACATAGACCGGATACACCGGATCGGTAATGGCTACTCTGCAGCTTTCAGCAAAAATCTCGGCAAGATTGCCCAGATCGCTTTTGGCTCCGTCTGAGACAAAGATTTCATCTGCCGCTATCTCACAGCGGCGCTTTGCATAGACCTCTTGTGCAATGGTTTCACGCAGGAAGGCATAGCCAAGATCCGGAGCATAGCCTCTGAAGGTCTCCTCCTGTGCCATCTCGTCAACTGAATGATGCAGGGAGCTTATGATGCTCTTAGTCAGAGGACGGGTCACATCCCCGATGCCTAATCTTACAAGCCTTGCCTCAGGATGACTGTCCTTGAAGGCTGCCACTCTTTTGGCAATTTCTGAGAACAGATAGGAGCCCCTTAATTTAAGATAATTCTCGTTGACGCGTAACATGAATGTGTTTTCCTTAAGTTCTGATAGATTAAATTCTACATGGTGTACTCAAAGGCATCGGCTTTAGCCAGAGCCAGATCTGCATCGTCAAGCACGCCTTCATAGACTGTGCGGCACGGACCTGTCAGATAGACTCGGTTGCTTGAGCGCTCATAGTTAACCCTGAGCACTCCGCCCTTTAAGCGCAGCTCAAGCTGAGGTTCGGTCACTCCGAGCAGGGCTCCTGCCACGCAGGATGCGCACGCTCCGGTGCCGCAGGCCCAGGTCTCGCCGCTGCCCCGCTCCCAGACGCGCATCTTCACGTGAGAGCGATCCAGGATCTGAATGAATTCGGTATTGATGCGCTGCGGGAAATACTCATGGTTTTCAAAGAGCGGCCCGATCTCCTCAAGCTTAAGCTGCGTGACATCTTCCTTAGTAAAAATGACCGCATGCGGATTACCCATGCTCACTAAAGTCACAGGATAGGTTCTGCCGAGGATGCTCAGAGGATAGTTTAAAACCTTATCCTCATGAAAGTCAGGAATGGCGCTGGGGATCAGCGCCGGGGATAGCTCAGGCTCTCCCATCATCACGGTGGCAGAGCTGACTCTGCCGCCTTCTACCTGAAGCTTAAGCTCTTTAAGCCCGGCTAAGGTTTCAATCTTAAGCTCGGTTTTGTCCGTCAGATGATGATCATAGACAAACTTGCCCACGCATCTGATGCCGTTGCCGCACATCTGGGCCTGACTGCCGTCGGCATTGTACATCTCCATGGCAAAGTCACCTTTAGCTGACTCATTGATAAAGATTAGCCCGTCCGAGCCCATGCCGAAGTGGCGATCGCTCAGGAGCACGGCAAGCCTGGAGCGATCTCCCTTTGGGTATTGACGGCCGTCAATATAGACATAATCATTGCCGCAGCCCTGCATTTTGGTAAAGTGCATGCTCTCTCTCCTACATGTGATGGCCCATGGCATAGGCATCCTGATGCACATCCGAGACGGCACGGCCTGACGGATCGTTCATCTTGGCAAACTTTTCATCCCAGGCGATGGCCACCGGAGATGAGCAGGCCACCGATTTGCCGTAAGGTACGGTCTTGACAGCCGAGGCCAGCGGGAAGAGCTCCTCGAAGATCTCACGGTAGAGATAGGCTTCCTTGGTCAGAGGCGTATTGGTCGGGAAGCGCATCTGACGCTGCGAGAATTTGAGATCGGAGACCATGCGCTCGGCATGATCGCGCAGCGCGTCAATCCAGCCGTAGCCGACGCCGTCAGAGAACTGCTCTTTCTGCCGCCAGGCGATCTCCTCCGGGAGCAGATCGGAAAATGCCTCGCGCAGCAGATATTTTTCAATCTTGTCACCCTGACACATCTTATCCTGCGGATTCTGCGTCATGGCCACATCGAGGAATTTCTTGTCCAAAAACGGCACGCGTCCCTCTACGCCCCAGGCCATCAGAGATTTGTTGGCACGCAGGCAGTCATAAAGATGCAGCGCATCCAGCTTGCGCACCAGCTCCTCATGGAACTCTTCAGCATTCGGAGCCTTGTGGAAATAGAGATAGCCGCCGAAGATCTCATCCGAGCCCTCTCCTGAGAGCACCATCTTGATGCCCATGGCCTTGATGTAGCGGGCCATCAGATACATCGGAGTGGAGGCTCTGATGGTCGTCACATCATAGGTTTCAATGTGATAGATGACATCGCGCAGCGCATCAAGCCCCTCTTCGATGGTATAGTGAATCTCATGATGCACGGTATGCAGATAATCTGCCACCACGCGGGCCTTTTTAAGATCCGGGGCGCCTTCAAGACCGATGGCAAAGGAGTGCAGGCGCGGAAACCAGGCCTCGCTTCTGCCGCCATCCTCAACTCTGCGGGAGGCAAGGCTTGCGGCAATCGCTGAAATCACAGAGGAGTCAAGACCGCCTGAGAGCAGCACGCCGTAAGGCACGTCGCACATCAGCTGACGCTTGACGCTGTCAATTAAGGCCTCGCGCAGCATCTTGGCATCGGTTTTGCTGTCCTTAACTTTGGCATAGTCAAACCAGTCGCGCCGGTAATAACGCTCAAGCTCCTGATTGCCCCCATGCGTATCAAGATAGCAGCCAGGCTTGAACTCCTGCACGGTATCACAGATTTCAACCAGAGCCTTCATCTCGGAGGCCAGCAGCAGATGCCCCTCGCTGTCAGAGCCCATATACATCGGGACAATGCCCATATGATCGCGGGCGGCAAACACGGTGTTTTCAGTCACATCATAGATAAGAAAGGCAAAATCGCCGATCAGACGGTCGACAAACGGTTTGCCCGTGCGCTTGAACTCTTCATACAGAGGCAGAATGACCTCGCAGTCAGACGCGGTTTTAAAGGTATAGGGTACGCTTAACTCCGCCTTTAGTTCCTTGTGGTTGTAGATCTCACCGTTGACGGCCAGCACCAGGGTATGATCATCATTGTAAAGAGGCTGTGCGCCATGCTCAGGATCCACAATGGACAGACGCTCATGCACGATAATGGCCTGACCGCCCTGAAACACTCCTTCCCAGTCAGGACCGCGGTGGACCTGACGGCGGGACATTTCAATGGCTTTCTGCCGCAAAGCAGGTGTTGAGGAGGTAACTCCGAAAATTCCAAAAATTGAACACATAGCTAAACCCTTCTTATCATTTGAATATGTAAACGTGACTTATCCTAATTTCTTGGCCGTAAGATAGCGGTGCACCTGTCTGGCACACTCCCGGCCCTCGGCAATGGCATGCACCACCAGAGACTGACCGCGCCTGCCATCGCCTGCGGCAAAGACCTTGGGGACTGCGGTTGCATAATCACCGCACCGACCCTTTGGCGGCAGCAGATTACGCCTGTCATTAAGCCTCAGGTTAAAGGCCCTTAACAGCTTTTCGCTGGGGCTTGCATAGCCCATGGCGATGAGCGCAATCTCGCAGGGGATACTCTCTTCAGTGCCTGCCTGCGCCTCAAAATGCCGGCCTTCACCCCACACCACTCTGACGGTGCTCACACCTTCAAGCTTTTGGCTGCCTAAAAAGGCGGTGGTATTGGTGGCAAAGCGGCGCTCGCAGCCTTCTTCATGCGAGGTGGAGGTGCGCTTTATCCTGCGGTAATCAGGCCAGTATTGCGTGACCGGCACCTCCTCAGGCAGCTCCTCGTGATAGTCAAGCTGAATGACTTTGCTAGCGCCATTGCGGATGGCCGTGCCGATACAGTCAGAGGCGGTTTCACCACCGCCAATCACGACCACCTGTCTACCTTCAACCTTGATGGGATTCTGGCCGTTGCCGTTATTCTCCCGATTCTGCGCGATGAGAAAATCAAGCGCAAAATACACACCTTCAAGCTCTCTGCCTGCAATCTTCAGATCCCGCGGCACTTCTGAGCCCGGGCAGAGCACGATGGCATCGTACTCAGCTAAAAGAGCCTCAGGGCTAATCAGGGTCCTGGCATCTGAATGCACCCCATTTTCCGTATCAAGGCTATCGCCCACCTGAGTGGAGGTTAAAAAGCGGATCCCCTCAAGCTTAAGCTGGGCAATGCGGCGATCTAAAATGCCCTTGGGCAGTTTGAAATCAGGAATGCCGTAGCGCAGCAGGCCTCCGACCTTATCCATCTTCTCAATGACCGTCACCTCATGACCCTGCCGTCTTAAAAGCTGCGCGCAGGCAAGGCCTGCCGGCCCTGAGCCGATAACGGCCACCTGGCAGCCGCTCTGTCTGCTCGGAGCCTTAGGCAGCACCAGCCCCTGCTCAAAGGCATATTCACCTAGCAGTCTTTCGATGCTTTTTATTCCGACACTCTCATGATGCAGTCCTAAGGTACAGCCTTCTTCGCATAAGGCAGGACAGATCCTGCCTGTAATCTCAGGAAAGCTTGAGGTACGCTCGAGCAGCGCATAGGCTTCGCTGAACTTACCCTGACACACGAGATTGTTGAGATCCGGCATGTCGTTGTGGATAGGACAGGTATGCATGCAGAACGGCGTACCGCAGTCCATGCAGCGACCTGCCTGCACCATGCCGTCATGCTCGCTTAGGGTGCCATAGATTTCCTGATAGTCATGGATTCTTTCGGCTATGCTGCGCTTTGGCATCTCGATACGTTCAAAATCGATAAATCCTGTAGGAAAACCCATGATTACTCTCCCTTTTCTAATTGCGCCAAAGCGGCAAGATATTCGCGCGGACAGACTCTGACGAAGTTCTTAAGCTCAGTCTTGAAATCTTTAAGGATGGATTTGGCAGTCTCACTGTCAGTAAGCTCGGCATGCTCTTGTAACAGCTTAGACAGGATCTGCTCATCGCTTGTGCCTAAATGCTTCTGATAGGTGCTGCTCACTTCACTGTCAGGCAGTACCTGACTTATCTCGTAATGCCTGCTGTCAAGCATCTGTTCAAGCTGCTCCCGTGCCTTATACAGATAGGCAGCGCCTCCTGACATGCCGGCTGCGAAGTTGCGTCCGATGCTGCCAAGAATTACCACCGTACCGCCGGTCATATATTCAAGACCGTGATCGCCTAAGCCTTCACAGACTGCGGTAGCCCCTGAGTTTCTTACCGCAAAGCGCTCGCCAAGTCGGCCGGCAAAGTAGGCCTGACCTGAGGTGGCACCATACAGGCAGGTGTTGCCGCCAATCATGTTTTCAGAGGCTTTGCCTAAAAAGCCCTCGCCCTGGCGGATGGCGATGATGCCGCCTGAAAGGCCCTTGCCCACATAGTCATTGGCCTGACCTTCAAGTCTGATATAAAGTCCCTGGTCTAAGAAGGCGCCCAGGCTCTGTCCTGCCGTGCCTGTAAGCTTCAGGCAGATACTCTTGTCGGCAAGCTTTACCTTTCTTGAGGCCACATAGCCCGAGAGCATGGTGCCGATACTGCGGTTGACGTTGCAGATCTCACTTGAGATTTCAAGTCTGTCCTCTGCCTCAGGTCCCTTGTCAAGATACTCTTCAAGCCTTGGCATGAACTTGAGGTCAAAGGCCTTGTCAAGCTCATGGTCCTGCGCAGTCTGATGCAGTCTTGGCTCTGATAAAAGACTTTCATCCTGATAGAGAATATGCTCAAAGTTAAGTCCCTGCTGCTTTAAGAGCGGATCGTCACCATTGGCTTTTAAAAGCTCGACATGTCCTATGAGATCCTCAAATTTTCTGACCCCAAGCTCTGCCATAATCTCGCGGACTTCGCGGGCTATAAAATGATAGAAGTTCATCAGATGCTCAGGGCGACCGGTAAACTGCCGGCGCAGTCTTTCATCCTGCGTGGCAATGCCGGCAGGACAGGTGTTGTTGTGACATTTGCGCATCATGGTGCAGCCAAGGCAGACCAAAGGTGCCGTGGCAAAGCCGAATTCGTCAGCACCTAAAAGTGCACCGATGACCACATCGCGGCCGGTCTTGAGCTGACCGTCAACCTGCAGTCTGACACGTGAGCGCAGGCGGTTGAGCACCAGAGTCTGCTGCACCTCGGATAAGCCCACTTCCCAGGCGGTGCCTGCATGCATGAGCGAAGAGGCCGGAGCCGCTCCCGTGCCGCCGTCATGACCTGAGATCACAATCTGATCGGCCTTGCATTTGGCCACACCGGCTGCCACCGTGCCGATGCCCACCTCGGAGACCAGCTTGACGGAAATATCCGCCCTGGTATTGGCCAGCTTTAAATCAAAGATCAGCTGCGAGAGATCCTCGATGGAATAGATATCATGATGCGGCGGAGGCGAGATCAGCCCTACACCCGGCAGCGAGTGACGCAGCATACCGATATAGGGTGACACCTTATGGCCTGGCAGCTGTCCGCCTTCGCCAGGCTTGGCGCCCTGCGCCATCTTGATCTGAATGATTTCGGCGTCGGCAAGATAATCTGAGGTCACGCCAAACCTGCCTGAGGCTACCTGACGGACCTTGGAGGCCAGTGAGTCGCCTTTTTTGAGCGGATAGTCAAAGAGAATATCCCTGCCTAAAATCTTGGTCGTGGTCGAGTCTTCCTTGAGCACGCCGCTGCGTCTTGGGTCTTCACCGCCCTCACCGCTGTTTGACATGGCGCCTAAGCGGTTCATGGCAATGGCAATGGCAGTATGCGCCTCGGTGGAAATGGCGCCCTGCGACATGGCAGAGGTGGTAAAGCGCCTGATTATCGACTCCTCACTCTCCACCTCGTCAAGAGCAATCGGGGAGGTTTTGGCAAAGGTCATCAGCCCGCGCAGGGTCATATGCCGTTCGTGCTGATCGTTGATGATCTCAGCATAGCGCTTGAATTCAGCATAATCGTCATTGCGCACCGCCCGCTGCAGATGCACCACCGCATCAGGAGTCCACATATGCTCCTCGCCGCCGTGCCGCCAGGCAAAATCGCCGCTGTCCTGCAGATAATCCTGTGAATCTGCACCTGAGAAGGTATGGTTATGTACCTTGACCGCTTCCTCGGCCACCTCAAAGAGCCCGATGCCGCCTACCGCGGTCGGGGTGTTGGTGAAATAGCGCTCGACAAATTCCTCAGAGAGGCCGACTGCCTCAAAAATCTGCGCACCGATATAGGACATATAGGTACAGATCCCCATCTTGGCCATGGTCTTGTAGAGGCCATGGTCGATGGATTCGATATAGTTGTGCACATATTTTGCCTGCTCGGTGCTCTTTGGAGCCAAAGAGGCCACGAGGCTTAATGCCACATAGGGATGGACAGCCTCAGCGCCATAGCCGCCTAAGAGTGCAAAATGATGCACCTCAAAGGCTGAGCCCGTCTCCACGATAAGGCCTGTACTGGTCCTGAGACCATGCTCCACCAGACACTGATGGACCGCCGAGGTGGCCAACAGCGCCGGAATGGCCACGCGGGTGGAGCTGACATTGCGATCGCTGATAATCAGGATATTCACACCTGAGTGCACCGCTTCCACCGCCTGCGCAAGGATACTGGCAAGTCTTGCCTCAATGGCGGCCGAGCCCCACTTTAAAGGATAGGTGATATCGAGGATCATGGTCCTGAATTTATTGCCGGTATAGGAGGCAATATGGCGGATCTTCTCCATGTCCTCAGCATCGAGCACCGGCTGTTCAACCTCAAGGCGCACGGTCGGATTGGTGTCCATTACGTTCAGAAGGTTCGGTCTTGGTCCCACAAAGGAGAGCAAGGAGGTGACCAGATCTTCGCGAATCGGATCGATAGGCGGATTGGTGACCTGGGCAAAGAGCTGTCTGAAATAGTTGTAAAGAGGCTTGGGTTTGCCTGACAGGACGGCAAGCGGCGTATCGTTGCCCATGGACAGAATCGGCTCCTGACCATGCTCTGACTGATAGCTTAAAAGCCGGTCAATGCTCTCCTGGGTATAACCGAACACGCCTAACAGCAGCGGTAGACTTAAATGATCCTCGGGCTTTTCATAGGCGCCCTGAATATCCGAGATGCGGATCTTGACCTTGTTGACCCACTCCTGATAAGGACGGGCCGAGGCAATCTGATTTTTGATCTCCGCATCCGGAATGATGCGGCCCTGCTCGGTATCGATGAGCAGCATTCTGCCCGGCTCAATGCGCTGATGGCGCACGATATCATGCTCGTCAATCTTGAGTACGCCTTCTTCGGAGGCCAGGATCACCCTGCCGTCCCGGGTTTCAAGATAGCGGGCCGGTCTTAGGCCGTTGCGGTCAAGCGTGGCACCAATCTGCCTCCCGTCGGTAAAGACCACGGCTGCAGGACCGTCCCACGGCTCCATCATGGCCGCATGGAATTCATAGAAGGCCTTAAGCCTGCTGTCCATAAAGCGGTCCTTCTCCCAGGCAGACGGGATCATCATCATGATCGCCTGACAGAGCGGATAGCCTGCCATGGTTAAGAGCTCCAGCACATTGTCAAAGGAGGCCGAGTCTGACTGTCCCTTGAAAATCAGAGGCCAGAGCTTCTCTAAATCCGTGCCCAGCACCACGGAGCTCAACTGTTTCTCACGGGCCTTGATCCAGTTGAAATTGCCGCGCAGCGTATTGATTTCGCCGTTATGCGCCACCATTCTGAACGGATGGGCCAAAGACCACTGCGGAAAGGTATTGGTGGAGAAGCGCTGATGGATGACCGCGAGGGCTGAGGTGCAGCGGGCATCATCAAGATCTCTGAAATACTGCTCAATCTGTGAGGCCAGAAGCTGCCCCTTATAGACCACCGTGCGGGCTGAAAAAGAAGGAATATAGAATTCCTTGCAGTGCTTTAAATGCAGATTCTGAATAGCTATCGAACTGCGTTTGCGAATAATGTAGAGCTTGCGCTCTAAGGCATCGGTCACCAGCACATCGCTGCTGTGACCGACAAAAATCTGTCTGATGACCGGCTCTTTTTCCTTGACCTGAGGTGACATCGGCTGCTCGGTATTTACCGGCACGTCACGCCAGCCCAGGATTACCTGGCCTTCAGCTAAGACCGCCCGCTCGATTTCCTCCTCGCAGGCATGTCTTGAAGCGGCTTCCTTAGGCAGAAAAATCATGCCCACGCCGTACTCGCCGATAGGAGGCAGGTCAATCTGATCCCGCTTTAATTCCTGACGATACAGCTCGTCCGGGATCTGCAGGAGGATGCCGGCGCCATCACCCTGCAGCGGATCGGCACCTACTGCGCCACGGTGAGTCAGGTTTCTTAAAATCTCCAGACCCTGACTGACGATACTGTGACTCCTGCGGCCCTTGATATCGACAATAAAGCCTACGCCACAGGCATCATGTTCATTTTCACTGCGGTACAGTCCATGCTGACTGTCTTTATCCTTTGTCATTGACCTTGCCTTCCTTACTTAACTGAATTTCTGATTAGAGACTGTAGTAGAGTTCAAACTCCAGCGGATGCGGAGTGGCTCTGACCCTGGTGTCTTCCTGAGTCTTCAGCTCCACGAAGGAATCGAGCAGATCGTCAGTGAAGACCCCGCCCTGCTGCAGGAAGTCATGATCACTTCTCAGCGCGCTGATGGCTTCCTCAAGTGAGGTGCAGACCTTAGGAATATTGATGGCTTCCTCAGGCGGCAGATCATAGAGGTTCTTATCCATTGGATCGCCTGGCTCAATATGATTCTTGATACCGTCAAGGCCAGCAAGCAGCATGGCTGAGAAGGCCAGGTAAGGATTGGCTGTGCAGTCAGGGAAGCGCACCTCAATGTGGGCAGCCTTTGGATTGAGAGAATAAGGAATACGGATGGAGGCTGAACGGTTTGAGGCTGAATAGGCCAGCATCAGCGGAGCCTCAAAGCCCGGCACCAGACGCTTGTAGGAGTTGGTGGATGGATTGGTGAAGGCATTTAAGGCCTTGGCATGCTTGATGATGCCGCCGATGTACCACAGCGCTTCCTGAGAGAGGCCGCCATAGAGGCTGCCGGCAAAGATGTTCTGACCGTTCTTGGAGATGGACTGATGGCAGTGCATGCCTGAGCCGTTGTCACCGGCGATCGGCTTTGGCATAAAGGTAGCGGTCTTGTTATGCAGATTGGCTACGTTGTGTACAATATATTTGTAGAGAATGACCTCATCGGCTTTTTTGGTCAGAGAATTGAAGCGGGTGGCAATCTCGTTCTGACCGGAGGTGGCCACTTCATGATGATGAGCCTCGATCACCAGCCCCATTTTAGACATAATCTTGCACATGGTGGAGCGGATATCCTGTGAGGAATCTACCGGAGGAACCGGGAAATAGCCGCCTTTGACCATCGGACGGTGGCCCTTGTTGCCGCCTTCGTATTCAGCTGCGGTGTTCCAGGCAGATTCGATATCGTCGATCTCCACCATACTGCCCTGCATGTCGGATTTGAATCTGACATCATCAAACAGGAAGAATTCAGGCTCAGGACCAAAGAAGGCCTCATCACCGATGCCGGTGGAGCGCATATAGGATTCTGCTCTCTTGGCTACAGAACGCGGATCACGCTCATAGCCTGTCAGAGTCTCAGGATCCAGGATGTCGCAGCGGATGAGAATGGTAGGCTCGGCATAAAAAGGATCGAGCACCACAGTATCGATATCCGGCTTTAACACCATGTCGGATTTGTCTATACCCTTCCAGCCTGCGATGGAGGAACCGTCAAACATCTTGCCGCCTTCAAAAAAGCCTTCATCTACCGCATCGATAGGCAGCGTAATGTGATGTTCCTTACCGCGGGTATCGGTAAATCTTAAATCAGCAAATGAAACCTGCTTGGAGGTAATCAGTTCTTTAACGTCTTCGTATTTCATAGTGCATTGCTCCCTTGTATGAGAAAAATGGGCGGTTTAAATTGGTTTTTATTATGTCGGTGCCCCTTTGTCTAAAGCAAAAAAATTGTGAATTTTCACCAAAATAGAACCAAGTCAGATTTTCTGCACCAAAATAGGAACAAGGTATGAGACGGGCTCTGACCAAAAGTTTGAACGACTGATAATCTTTATATATAACAGAAGATAAGTTTAGGTAACGGCAGGGTTCCGGGTTGAGATTGAGGCTGTGCCGAATGCGTTTTGGGCTTTTTTGTCAAATTACAGCGCACAGTTATTGTGCGCTGTATAGGAGAATTTCAGGCAGAAAAGTGCTCAGTTTGTGCACGTTCTGCAAGATTAGAGTGCAAGGAGATCCTGTTCGCCGGTGCGGATCCGATAGGTCTTTTCCACCTCGCTGATAAAGATTTTGCCGTCACCAAGCCGTCCGGTGCGGGCCACGTGCACAATGGTGCTGACACAGTCAGACAGGCGGCTGTCAGGAATAACCACCTCAAGTCTTACCTTAGGAATAAAATCGACCACATATTCAGCGCCGCGGTATAGTTCAGTGCGCCCGCTCTGCCGCCCTATTCCTCTGACATCAAGGACCGTGATGCCGTCAATGCCCTTGTCAATCAGGGCCTGTCTGACATCGTCAAGCTTAAAAGGTTTGATCATGGCAATTACTCTTTTCATATCTGTTTCCTGTAATCTGCAGTCTGACAGCTGTGCTGTCCTGCTTATAAGTATGCTTTGGGGCTCTATGCTGTGGCAGCCCTGGCCTTATTCAAAAAAATAAACGCTTAAGCTGCAGCTTTAGTGCATAGACCTTTTAAGGCTACGGGCAGAGCGGCTTAATTTGCAATCTAAAATAGCGGCTTGCTGTTTTTTGCATCACGAATCAGGCCTAATTCACAGCAAAAGTGCAGAGCTTTGACAAAATGCCCTGTTTTGAGCGCCTAAAAAGAGTTTAAAGCTAAGCTTGACCGAAGTTTTTTTAAATGGGGCCCC
>JAILLS010000040.1 GCA_024693025.1 Succinivibrio sp.
CTCAGCGCCCTGCCGCAGGCTCCTACCGACAGCTCGGTGCTCTCGCTTCTGCCAAGCTTTGATCGCCAGAATCAAAAGGTCGAGCAGGAATTTTTAAAAAGACTGGATACGCAGCTTGTGTTCCTTATCACCGCTCCTGACCCGCAGCTGGCCGCCCAGGCTGCTAGTGCGTTTAAGGCAAGGCTTGAGGCCTGTCCCCTGCTTGAGAGGACCTTCTCAGGTCCCAGTGCAGACGATCTCGTAAGCTACGGAAAGTTTTACTTTGAGCATGCCGCCGCCCTTGTGGATGCTAAGACCCGCCTGAGGCTGCAGGCAGGCACCCAGGCCCAGCAGGTGCTCTCCTCGCTGTATCTGCCCATTGGCGGCGCACTTGGCCCTGAGCTTAAACAGGACCCGCTGCTCCTGATGCGCTCCCGTCAGCTCTATGAGCAGGAGCACAGCTTAAGCCACTTCAAACGTGAAGGAGATTTAAGCTATCTTGAGGCGGACGGCAGACGCTATTATCTTGTCTATGCACAGAGCCGTCAGGCAGGTTTTGAGACCAGCTCCGCCAAGGAGTTAGGCGCCTTTGTGGATAACTGCATAGCGGAGCTTGCAAAACAGTATCAGGAGGTGACGGTCTTAAAGCGCGGCACCCTGTTTTACAACCGCTACTTTGCCGAGCATGCGCAGCATGATCTGACCTTTTTAGGCAGCGCGACCATAGGCGGCGTCATTCTGCTGCTGCTTGTAAGCTTCCGCTCCCTGATCCCGCTGCTGCTCACCCTCATCTCCATCGGCTGCGGCCTAACCTTAGGCACCTGCGCGGTGCTGATGTGCTTTGGCAAGATGCATCTTATCACCATGGTGATGGGACTCAGTATCATCGGGATCTGCACGGACTACAGCATTTACTACCTCAGCCGCCGTCTGCTGCATGGCGCCACCGAAGGACCTTTAGGCAGTATCCGCAAGCTTAAGCCCGTGCTCACCCACGCCCTGCTCACAACCACCTCGGCCTATCTGCTCCTGCTGATCCCGCCGTTTCCGGGACTTCGGCAGCTGGCAGTCTTCTGTATGGCAGGTCTTATCGGAGCCTATGCTGCCGTGCTGCTCTGGCAGCCTCTTCTGGTATCAAGACTCAGGCCTCAGCCGCTTAAGCTGCACTGGTGTGCAGGCTATCTTAACTTTTTTGGCCAAGCCAGAATCCCCCTGACGCTGGGAATTGCTGCCCTGTCAGCCCTAGGTCTTGGCTATGTGCAGATAGATGATGATCCCAAGGCTCTGCAGAGCGCACCTGAATTTCTGCAGGCTGAGGACAGCGAGATTGCCAGGATTATGGGACAGGATAACTCGCAGACCTATCTGCTTTTAAAGGCTGACACAGAGAGCAAGCTTGAGGCTGCACTGCCTGAGGTCACAGAGCTGCTTGAACATAGTGTTAAGGAGCAGTTTATCGCCTCCTATCTTATGCCGCACTACAACCCTAAGGCCCAGCAGCTTAAGGATTTTAAGCTTGTCGAAGAGAATCTGCATCAGGTCAAGGAGCTGCTTGAGCCACTCAAGCTCTATCCTGACCATTTCAGCTATAACCAAAGAGCTCTTACCCTGAGTGACTTTATGCAGGGCCCTGAAGGTCTTGTGCTTAAGACCCTTTATCTTCAGAGTGACGAGGAGGTGGCGCTTCTGGTGCCGCTCTTTAAGCTGCGTCACAGCAGCGAGCTGCGCCAGCAGGTGGCAAAGCTTGATGGGATCAGCGCCACCGTCATCGACCGACGCAGTGATTTTACCGAGGTCTTCAGGCACTATCGGCAAAGCCTCAGCTACCTTCTGGGCCTGGCTCTGCTGCTTCTGTTTGCGCTGCATCTTTATCAGCAGCGTTCGCTTTTTAAGGCGCTGCGCCTGCTGATGCCTACCGTTCTGGCCCTCGCTCTTGCCTGTGCAGGCAATGCGCTGTGCGGCTATCCGCTCACTCTCTTTACGCTTCTCTCGCTCTTCTTAGTGCTGGGCATCGGGATTGACTATGTGCTGATTTTCAGACAGAGCCAGCAGCCAAGCCATGAGGTGCTCTTTGCCATTACCCTGGCCATGCTGACCACTCTGCTCACCTTAGGCGTACTGATGTTCAGCTCCACCCAGGTGACCGCCTCCTTTGGCCTGACCTTAAGCCTCGGCATTCTTGGCACCTATCTGCTCGCACCCTGGACCAGCCCCGAGCAGAGCAGACAGAGCGCTTAAAGCGCAAATCTAAACAGTCCTCTGTCAGGAGGACGGTTTAGGAGTATACTTATAAGTGATATTTCCTATATTTAATCCATTTAAGAGGCTGAGGCCTCATGACTTGTGAACATAATTATGGACAGACAATTACACATCAGTTTGAAATCACCAGCAGAAATTGAAAAGATGCGGGTAGCAGGCAGATTAGCCGCCGAAGTGCTGAACTTTATCGAGCCCTATGTAAAACCCGGGGTAACCACCGGCGAGCTTGACGATCTGATGCTCAACCATATTGAAAAGGAACAGCATGCCATTTCGGCATGCCTTGGCTATCACGGCTACCCTAAAGCCACCTGCATCAGCGTCAATGAAGTCGTCTGCCACGGGATCCCCGGACATCTTAAACTTCGTGAAGGCGATATCGTCAACATCGATGTGACCGTCATCAAGGACAAATACTATGGCGACACCTCCAAGATGTACGTCGTCGGCGGTCACACCTCAGAACGCAACCATCAGCTGATCAAATGCACGCAGGAGGCCATGTATGCCGGCATCAGAACCGTGCACTCAGGCTCCAATCTGACTGAGATCGGAGATGCCATCCAGAAGGTGGCCGATCGCTATCACTTCTCCATCGTGCGCGACTACTGCGGACATGGTGTGGGTTCTGAATTCCATGAGGCGCCTCAGGTGCTGCACTACCGCAATAATTTCGATCTGCTCCTGCAGTCAGGCATGACCTTTACCATTGAGCCTATGATCAATGCCGGTACCTGGAAATGCAAGGTCAACAAGAAGGATGGCTGGACGGCCACCACTGCCGATCATCAGCCTTCAGCTCAGTTCGAGCATACCCTGGTGGTAACCGATGAAGGCTGTGAAATTCTGACCCTGCGCGATGATGAAGATTTCCCGCGTCTGCTCAATAATCTGAAAAACTAGGCTTGATGCCAGGAGGGCCCCATGTTTGAGTCCATCGTCGTACCTAAGCAGATGACAGGCACGCTTACAGAGTTTGTCGTAAACTCTGGTGATTTTGCCTCGCTTAAAGCTACGCGTGAACTCATCGAAAGGCATCAGGAGTATTTAAAGCAGAGCTTCACGGCAGGCTGCCAGGTCGAAGCACTGCTGCATGAGCGCAGTGATTTCTTTGACAGGCTGCTCAAGAAAATCTATGAGCTGCACGGACTTAAGAACTTTGACTATCTCTGTCTTGCCGCTACTGGCGGCTATGGACGCCGGGAGATGTTTTTAGAGTCAGATGTCGATATTCTGATCTGCTCGAAGCTCTCGCCGCTGCCTGAGGATGCGGCCCGCCTGATTGAAAACTTTGTCTCCTATCTGTGGGATCTCAAGCTGGATTTAGGCTCCTCAGTCAGAAGCATCGAGGATGCGGTGCTCGCGGCACGCTCAGATCTCACCATCAAGACCACCCTGCTTGAAACGCGTCTCATCGGCGGCTCCAAGAAAGTCTACCGCGATCTCTGTACAGCCTTAAAGGCAGATGATTTCTGGAATGCCCACAAATTCCTCAATGCCAAGCTTGATGAGCAGATTGCCCGCTATCATGCCTATCGGGACACTGCCTTCTCCATTGAGCCTGATGTCAAAAACAATCCCGGCGCCCTGCGCGATCTGCATGTGCTGCACTGGATCGCCATTCTGCATCTCAATGCCACCACAAGCTATGACATGTTCAAGGCGCATCTCTTCTCCGAGCCTGAATATGCGGAGTTTTTAGAGTGCCGCACCTTCCTGCGCACCATCCGCTATGCTCTGCACTGTGTGCAGGGCGGCAACCGCCTCACTCTCGATGCCCAGAAGCAGGTGGCGTTACTGCTTGGCTATGGCAGCGAGGGCAATGCTCCGGTCGAGAAGATGATGCGCGCCCTGTTCCGCACCTTCAGGCGGGTGCGGGACATCAATACCATCGTGATGCAGCTTGAAATGCTCAGCATTACCGGGCAGATCGGCAATGATTATGCAGAGCCGGTCTTTCTGAACAACTGGTTTATCCGCCGCGGCACCCTGATCGATGTGGTCGATCAGGACCTGTTTATTCAGGATCCGGTCAAATTCATCGAGCTCTTTGCCACCATCACGGATCATCCTGAGATCAGGGGCGTCAACTTCAACTGCCTGAGGGCGCTGCGCGAATGCAGGCGTCAGCTTAAAAGCCATCTGATTGAAATCCCAAGCTGCCGCAAACTCTTCAAGCAGATCCTCTCCAATCCTGAATGCGTCAAGACCGCGCTGCCTCTGATGAACGAAACCCGCGTGCTGGCAGCCTATATGCCGCAGTGGGAGCATATCGAGGGACTGATGCAGTTTGATATGTTCCATCTGTTCTCGGTCGATGAGCATACCATTCGGGTGCTTAAATATCTGGCGGATTTCCTGCTGGACTCTGCGCCTTACAACGACCTCTACAAAAAGGTCTACCATAGTCTTGACGAGCCGCAGCTGCTCATCGTGGCTGCCCTGCTGCACGATATTGCCAAGGGCCGCGGCGGACACCATGCCGAAATGGGCGCCAAGGAGGCGGGCAACTTCTGTCAGCTGCATGGCTATACCTCCTATCAGACCCATCTGGTCTGCTGGCTGATAGACTCACATCTGCTCTTTTCCCATACCGCACAGCGCCGGGATATTTCCGATCCTGACGTGATTGAGAACTTTGCCTCCTCCGTAGGAGATGAGGAGCATTTAAATCTGCTCTACTGTCTGACCGTCTGCGATCTGCTCGCCACCAATGAAAGCGAATGGAATTCCTGGAAGGAGAGCATGTTCCGGCAGCTCTATTACTCGACCCGCACAGTGCTAAGAGGTGAACATGATGCCATGTCCAATCTCCTAAAGCATGCTCAGGAAGTACAGCAGCAGATCTTAGAAGATCAGCCGGATCCGCAGACTAAAAACAAGCTCAGACATTATTTTGAGCTGCTCCCCAGCCATTATTTCATGCATTATGGTCCCGAGGAGATTGTGTGGCATGCCAGGAACATTCTGCGCTATGGCAGCTGCGAGAAGCCGCTCATTCTGTTTGCCCAGATGCAGGAGGTAGGCACGGAGGTGCTGGTCTATGTGCGTAATATTACGCCGATGCTCTTTGGCGCTCTGGCCCTGGCGCTGACGCACAAGAGCCTGAATGTGCTCTCGGCGCAGATCTTCATGACCCATGACAGCCATATGCTCGCCACCCTGGTCGTACAGAACCGCCAGCAGCAGATGCTCGACAATGAAAGGCTCAACAGTCTGCGTCAGGCCATGCTCAAGCAGCTTGAAGAGACTCCGGTGATAGCTGAGGTGCCCACGGTACCCCTCAAGTCTCCTGCACTCTTTGAGATCCCCACCAAGCTGACCTTCCTCGAGGGAGAGCACAAGCATACCAATCTTGAGATCTCCACCTTAGATGAACCTGGTCTGTTAGCAAAGATCGGGATCACCTTCGGCAACTGCGGCTGCCTTATCTCGGCAGCACGCATCACCACCACCGGCGAGCGCGCCGATGATTTCTTCTCTATCTGTGATTTAAAGGGACTGCCGCTGGATGCGCGCACCAAGGAGGCGCTCTCCCTGAGTCTTATGGAAGTGCTGTCAGGCCAGCACAAGATCACCACCACCCGCGCTGAATAGAGGCACAGCTAGTAACCCTCGCGGATTTCTTCTTTGTCGATGATCTCCTCCTTACTGTAGGAGATATTGAGCAGCGCGTTGGACTGCACCACCGCGGCCACGCCCTGAACAAAGCCTGCCCGCCACGGCGAGATTTTACCCTGCTCGACCAGTTCGCCAAGATACGCCCGCAGCGTGTCATAGTAATTCTTCCACTGCATGCATAAGGCGCGCAGCTGTCTGGCATCCTCAGCTGAGACTGCTGAAATCGCCCGCATCCGATGCTCAAGCTCCTGCTCATAGCTGGCATAGGCCAGCTCGGCCTCATAACTGCAGATATCAGGATCCTCACTGGAAATACATTCACGCATCAGGAAATAATCGCCAAAGCCATAGCTTCTCACCAGCGACAGCATAGCCAGAGCAAGATTGCTCTGCGCATGCTCACCTACGGCATCGTCAAGACTGTCGCTGTAGAACTGCGAGCTCTGCCAGCTGGTGGCAAAACTCTGCCAGGCCTCGGCCACCTTGAAATAGGACTCGGTCTTGAGTCCTGAGTTGCGCATCTCATTGCTTACCGCACGCACGCAGTCATCCGAGGCATAATAGAACTCATCGCCTGAGATCCCGTCAAACAGCGCACAGCTGCGCTCTAAAGGCTCATCCGTCACCGGCTTGCCGTTGGTGCCCTGCCTGAATGACTTTTCAGGCGTGAGGGTAATACCCTGCGGCATCCCGGCCACATACCACAGACGCATCAGCATCAGGCGGTAAATGATAGGTCTTAAGGCCTGAGCCTGTCTGATATTCGGCAGCATCTGCACAAACTCACGATAGAAATCCGCCCAGCTCTTGAGCGCCTCATCGGCAGCGCGCTGTGTGGTCAGAGAATTCTGCAGTCTGCGATAGAGCACCGCATTATACTTGAGCGCTTCAATCTCATAGCGGCTGTCCACGTCATAGACCAGAGTGGTAGGATCGTTGACGCTGTTGCGAATATCATAGAAGGAATTGGGAAATTCAATAATATGATGATTGGAGATAAGCGAGAAGAGCAGCAGATACCATTCCTGTTCATTGATATACAGCTCATCGGAGAAAGGTCCGCTCGGCACTCTTCTGACAAAAGCATTCCACTGCTTTTTATACTTGGTGTAGGATGATTTCTCATCATGAAAGAGCGCATACAGAAAGGACAGCGCTCCTGAGCCCTCACCCAGATAGAAGCGGTCTAGGGCGAGCCTGCAGCTGTCTGACAGCCTGAATTTGGCATTGCCGCTTAAGGTCTTTTCCGTACACAGGCTGTCAAGCTGAAAATCCCGTTTGCTCTTGTAGAAATCGCGCGGCCATAAGAAAGCTGAGACTAAGGACTGCTGACACTGATATCCATCGTCAAGACACATCAGCGTACACTCTGAGGCTACCTTGCGCAGGCTGGTATCGATGCCGCTCATCGGCACCTCGAGCTTTTCCGGGATCCCCAGAAAACCTGCCACCTCTTTAGGGAAGATAAAGGTCAGATTGGTGCTGTCCGGCAGACTGATAAACAGATCATGATCAAGCTGCAGCTCCAGGGAATTACCGCTGATCTCGCCATACACCGAGGTGCTCAGGACATCTGCCTGCAGCTGCACCTGAATCACCATATCCGAGGGGGACATTTTGGGCAGCAGCAGGGTAAAACGATAGCTATGATCTGAGCTTTTGGTGCAGAGCACTGTCTGCAGCTGTAAATCATGCGGCAGATTGACAAAGGCGGATACTTCACTCTCCCCGTTAGGATAGGTCAGAGAACCGACCTCCCACATCAGGGCTGCAGAAAGAGACTGGCAGGTCATAAGACCTGCAAGTACACATGCCTTGAACAGCTTCATAACCAACGCCGCACTCTTAAAGCCTGACAGGCAAGGCTCTCAAGCCCTGCCTGCTCAATTCTCAGAGAGCCTAAACCTGCAGCCTAGGCTCAGGCAAAGCCTGGAGAATTAAGGCTTAACTCTCCTTATTTTTTCTTGGCTCTAGGTTTGGCTTTGCTCTTAGCAGAGCTTGAGGTGCTCTTGTTCATACCTGGATTGCGGATTTTAACAATCGCATTCTGAATTGAAGTATTTAATTCAGTAACCCAGTCATTATAAGCCTGCGGCACCTTGCCGTCTTCAGAGCTTAAGCTGCTCTTCACATAAGTAATCTCATACTGTGAAGCCCTGTAATCAATTCTTGAGGTAGCCGTGAACTTGACATCAGACTTGGTGATGAGGAATGACTGCTTGCCGTTTTCACGCAATGTCCAGCCATTGGTCTTGGCAGCTTCAACAATGCCCTGTCTGACGAGACTGGCCGAAGAGCCTGCAGGAGTCGCATAGACGATGCTCGACACCGGAGTCACGGTGGTGCAGCCTGAGAGGGCGGACACTGCCAGGAATGCAGCACACAGAATACTGATAAATTTTTTCATAAAAATCTCTCCAAAAATGCTCTGCTGTTATAAACCGCACAGGTTTACAACAACTCTTTGAGCCGTACTTAAAAATTGAGTCTTATTATTTCAGATTTAAACAGATTATTAAAGTATTGGTGCAAAGTTTGCTCTATTTTTGCAACACACCTAGTCTTTTTGCACTCAAATCTTAGTTTCCTGCGCCAGGCTCCCATCTGCTCTGCCTTGCTTTTTACGCATTAGCCTTGAGCTTACGCCATAAGGTGACGCGTGAGATCTTAAAGCGCTGGCAGATTTCATCCTGACTCTGGGTTTTAAGCAGCTCCCGCAGCACCTGCTGCTCTAAAGCCTTGAGTGAGTCAATTTCCGCTAAATTTAAAGTCAGGCACTGCCCACTGCTCTGTGTGCTGCAGGCCGGCAGCGCTGCAGCAGGCGCAGTAGGGATGTCTAAAGGATTGATGCTCTGCTCTAAGATCACCTTGACTGTCTTAAGTTCAACCAGAGGCCCGTTGATCACGCAGGCCTCAGCCACATTGCGCAGCTGTCTGATATTGCCGGGCCACAGATAATCCTTAAGGTACCGCGCCGCATCTGCCTGAACAGTAAACTCGCGCTGACCAAAATACTGCTTCAGGAAGCGCTCAAACAGCGGCAGAATATCCTCTTTACGCTCACGCAGAGGAGGCAGCACCATATGCAGCACATTGATACGGTAAAACAGATCCTGTCTGAACAGCTCCTTTGCACACTGCAGTTTTAAATCCCGGTTGGTCGCACAGATAATCCGCACATCGATTGGAATGATGCGATCATCACCGATGCGCATGATCTCTTTTTCCTGCAGCACACGCAGCAGACGGCCCTGCAGATCCAGCGGCAGCTCGCCTATTTCATCCAGGAAGATGGTGCCCTTCTGACCAAGCTCAAAGAGGCCCAGCTTGCCTTTAGCCCTGGCCCCCGTAAAGGCACCGTCCACATAACCGAACAGCTCGCTTTCTATCAGAGAGGACGGGAGCGCGGCACAGTTTATTGAGACAAAGGGTTCACCCTTACGGGCGGATTCATTATGAATGGACTGCGCAAACATCTCCTTGCCGACACCGGTCTCACCGCAGATCAGCACGGTTGATTCAGACTGGGCAAAATGCCTGGCGATTTTGATCTGCTCCTGAGTGCAGGGATCAACCGCGATCAGAGAAGAGAAGGTGCTCTTGGCAATCAGATTCTTGCCGATTTTATGCGAGTTGAGCAGCTGTCCTGATCTGGTGATTTCATGCCCCTCCTGCATGATCACCACATGGTTGTCGATATCGGTATCCGGAAAGACAAAGCGCTGTGTCTGCATCAGCACCAGATGATCATTGAGAGTGACGACAGAATTGAGATTGGAGGTCTTGCTGAAATAAGGCTCCACCAGATCATACCAGTCCTTGAGATCTACGCCTGACATGATCCGGTCAGCCTGCACGTTATGAAAAACCGCCTCCTTCTGCAGATTGAAGATGATCACGCCTTCGGCAATATTGTTGATGATGAGATCAAGTCTGGTCAGCTGCAGGCGCTTGACCTTTTCAAGGTGCATAATCCTGCCTGCCGCTTCAAACACCCGCATCATTGAAATGCGGCTCAGCCCCAGTTCCCGGGTTTTAACCTGCTGCTTATGCGCACACAGCTCCACCACCTGACGGCTGCCGATAATGCCGTCAGCACCTGAGAGCAGCGCATCGCCAAGCACCGTGGCCAGTTCCTGATTTTCAGCCACCGGTATGATTACCACCCTGGAATCAAGCCCCAGATATTCTTTTATATTCTCAAAATCCTGCAGATCGTCAGATCTAGCGATAATATAAATGTGCTTGCAGCCCTGCGCCTTAAGATAGTTAAGATTTTTCAGAATGGTAGAGACGTCCACCGAGATCTTGAGCACCGTGGACTTAGGCTGGCTTTCACGCAGCTGATCGGCAAGATCGTCATAGGAGATGATCAGCGGGAAGAAATGCTCCTTTAAATAGGCATTGAGCTCTTTAGGCGGCAGCTGCACAAGTTTAAACTGCAGGCTGCTCTTTGAGATACACTCTTCAATAATCTCGCGGTCAAGCTGGTTAGCAAGAGCCAGCAGCACCGTTTTGTCGTATTGCATACAGGAGGTCCTCGGTTGTGATTTCCTGCTCTAGCATATACGTCTTTTTATTTCATTTCTGATACTGATTTCATATTTGCAATTCAAAATTGAAATAAATCTGGGATACCAGCCTCCTGAAAAAACTAAACTTTTTTGCTTTTCATCAGTTTATAAAGTTGGCATCGTACTTGCTCTTACAAACTCTACACAAACTAAATTGGAGTTATATCAAATATGAAATCTTACGCAGCATGGATGGCCGATTCAATCATCAAACGTGATCAGAACCTGACCGATCATTGGGGCTATGAATATGGTTTAACCCTCGAGGGCATCTTCGAAGTTTATAAAAGTACCAAAGATCAGAAGTATCTTGATTTCATCAATAAAGTGATGGATACCTTTATAGGCTCCGACGGTTCAATTCGCGGTTACAGCCCGGATGAATACAATATCGACCATTTAAACAACGGCAAAATGGTGCTCAAGCTCTATGAGCTCACTCATGAAGAGCGTTATTTAAAAGCCGCCAAATCTTTAGCCAAACAGGCTGAAACTCATCCGCGCACTCAGGACAAGGTTTTCTGGCACAAGATGATTTACCCTCATCAGATCTGGTGTGACGGTCTGTACATGGGCGCTGCCTTCCTGGCCGCCTTTGAGCGTAAGGTTAAAGAGCAGCAGGATTTCTCCGATGTTGCTCTGCAGTTCATCAACTCCTATCCTCATCTCGTCGATGCAAAGACCGGCTTACTCTATCATGCCTATGACGAGTCCAAATCCATGTACTGGGCTGACAAGCAGACCGGTCATTCAGCTCACTTCTGGGGCCGTGCCATGGGCTGGTATGTGATGGCCTTAATTGACGTCATCGAGCTGATGGACGAGAGCGATCCGCTCCGCGCCAAGCTTGCCGACATCCTCGACAAATGCTTAAGCGCCCTGCTCAAGGTTCAGGATCCTAAGACTCATGTCTGGTATCAGATTCTCGATGAGGCAGACCGCAGTGAAAACTACCTCGAGGCCTCCGCTTCCTGCATGATCACCGCAGCCTTATTCAAGGCCGTCAGACTCAAGGTCTTCTCCAAGATTTCCGTTGAGGAACTCAAGGCCACCTATCAGGGACTTTTAGATCAGTTCATCCTCGAGACCAAGGACGGTTTACTCAATTTAAACAAGATCTGCTATGTGGCTGGTCTTGGCGGCAAGACCTATCGTGACGGCAGCTTTGCCTACTATATGTCAGAGCCTATCATTTCAAATGAGCCTAAAGGTTTAGGCCCGTTCCTTTTTGCAGCCTCCGAAGCTGAAAAAATGTTGGCAGATTAATAATTATAACTTTTAGGAGTCATTTTTAAATGGAAAACACAGCGATGCAATCCAATGGCGGCTATACCGAAAAGCGTATTTCGCTTAAAAACATCATCGGTTACGCTACCGTAAACTTCTTAGGCGGCGGTTCTACCACCCTGATCTCAGCCTGGCTGATGTACTTCTACACCACCATGTGCGATCTGGATGCCGTATCTGCAGCCCTGATCTTCACCTCAGCCCGTATTCTCGACGCTCTGTTAAACCCGGTCATGGGCTTTATCACCGATAACTTCTACAAGACTTCCCTCGGTAAGCGCTTTGGCAGAAGACGTTTCTTCATTCTCTTAGGCGTACCTAGCATTCTCGTAGTGTTCCCGGCCATGTGGCTGCCTGGCATGTCTCTTGCCTACTACTGGTTCATCAACTTCATGTATGAAGTGGTGTTCACCATGGTGATCGTGTCATGTATCTCACTGCCTGCTGAAATGACCAAGAACGCCGCTGACAAAGCTAAGCTGACCGGCGGTAAGCAGATGTGCGGTATCATTGCCAGTACCATTGCCTCCTTCATCCCGGGCCTGATGTTCAAGCTCTATGGTCAGGAGGATCCGTTTGCCTTCGTAATGACCGGTGTGATTTACGGTGTCATGATGGCTCTGTCCCTCATCTTAGTGTGGGCCTGGACCTATGAGCGTGATTTAAGCGAAATTCACGTGTACTCCGATACTTCCTCCTTAGGCAAGATCATGGGTTCCATTCTGTCCAATGTTAAGACTGCTTTAAAGCTGCGCGCTTACAGACTGCACTGCACCATGCTGGCTATGGGCTGTATCTATAAGAACCTGGCTACCGGCGTGTTCACCTACTTCGTGGTCTCCGTACTGTACTGCCAGCCTGCTGATGCATCCTGGGTCTTAGGTATCACTCAGATGACCTCCTTCGGTGCTCTGTTAATCTGCATTTTCCTGTGCGTACGCTTCGGCGGTCCTTTCACCTTCAGACTGTTTGCCACTGTCGTCTTCATCGGCTGCGCAGGTCTGTACATGTTAACCACCATGACCGGTGCAAATTCCTTCTTCCTGATTCTGGCTTTAGTTTCAGTAGTTGCCTTCGCCGGCCGTGCTGGTATTGACTATATTCCGGTCTTCCAGCTCCCATTCATGGCTGATATCGATGAAATCGTCCATGGCGAGCGTCGTGAAGGTATCTTCTGCGGCTGCAACACCTTATTCTCCCGTGCTGCTACCGGTATTGAATCCTTAGCCATCGGTGTTGGTCTGGCTGCTTTCGGTTATACTAAAGGTACTACTGAGCAGACTGAATTTGCCCAGTTCGGTATTATGCTGATTGCCTGCCTCTGCCCACTCTTTCTGTTAGGCATCGGCTGGCTTGCATCTTTACGCCTCAAGCTCAACTCTCAGACTCACAAGACTGTGTGCATGGAAGTGGCTCGTTTAAGAGCCGGCGGCAAGAAGGAAGATGTTGATCCTGAAGTCCGTAAGGTTGTTGAAGACTTAACCGGCTACTCATATGACAAGTGCTGGAAGATTAAAGAAAACTAATCTTAAGTAAAACTGCAGGGGCGGCCTAGTGCCGCCCTTTATTTTATAAGGAGCATACATGAGCGTTAAAATTTTAACCAGAAGCCATGATCTGATTCAGTGTGAAGCCAGGGACTATGGAGAGCGCCTTGAGCAGACCGGGTTTGACGGCGCACAGCTTGTCCTGCACAAGGCGCTACTCAACCATTCAGGCTATAACGATGAGTTCTCAGAGGGCGAGCTTGACACCCTCAGGGAGAGCCTCAGCAAAGTCAAGGTCAAAGCCTGTATTCTCGGCTGCTATCGCGACCTTGGCAACCCGGAGCTTAACGAGGAGAACCTGAGCCTCTATACGAGATACTTTGAGTATGCAGAGCGTCTTGGGATCGGCTGTGTAGCCACGGAAACCGGCCTTGATGCCTTAGATGAGGAGGTAATCAGGGCAAGACATGGTCACCTGCTCTCCATCACCCATGAGCTCGTGATGCGCGCTAAGGACAAAGGACTCACCCTGCTGCTTGAGATGGTCAGACATTATCCGCTCAATTCCGCGAAGATCTGTCTTGAGCTGCTGGCACAAAACCCGACTGGACTTGGCTTTATCTTTGATCTGTCAAATCTTGTGTATGAAAGCGATGTAAGCGCTGACACCCAGCACCGCATCATCGATGAGTATCTTGCAAACCCAGAGCTTAAGCCCTATATTCTGGGCGTTCATCTTAAAGATTTTGTGGTCAGCGGCAGTGACAGACAGATGTGTCCTTTAGGTGAAGGGGTGCTTGACTATGCCTACTTAAAGCCTGCCCTTTTGGCACTCCCTGCGCTTAAATATATGGTAAGAGAATGGGAACGGTCAGAATGGGCGCAAGCCGATCTCAGCTTTATGCGTAAGCTATTAGCCTAAGGCTTTAAGTCTAGCTCAAGCTTTCTGTGTCTGCGTGTCAGCTGCTTGCTGACACTTTTTTTGTACCTCATAAAGCCATGCTTTTCACAACCTGCTAAGAGCGATCAGCACAAAGATAGCGGAACCTACGCTTGCAGCCTGCCTAAGGCCTAAAAAAGGGCCTTCCAGATCTGGAAGGCCCTTCTCTTTGAGCTTTAATCAAGCCTTTAACGCCTGATTAAGCCAGCTCCTTAACCGCCGAAGTTATCGAACAGAATGTTCTCATCTTCAACGCCGATGGAGTGCAGCATATCTACTGCAGACTTACTCATCATCGGAGGTCCGCACATGTAGTATTCGCAGTCCTCAGGATTCTTGTGATCACGCAGATACTGCTCATACAGCACGTTGGCAATAAAGCCGGTCAGACCGGTCCAGTTATCGGACGGCTGCGGATCTGACAGAGCCAGATGCCAGGTGAAGTTTGGATGATCTTTAGCCAGCTGATCGAATTCATCCACGTAGAAAGCCTCACTTAAGGAACGGGCACCGTACCAGAAGGAGATTCTGCGCTTGGAGTCAAGACGCTTTAACTGGTCAAAGATATGTGAACGCATCGGAGCCATACCGGCACCACCACCGATGAAGACCATCTCGTTATCAGTATCACGAGCAAAGAATTCACCAAACGGACCGGAAATGGTCACCTTATCACCCGGCTTTAAGCTCCAGATGAAGGAAGACATCTTTCCAGGTGGCAGCTCAGGGTGTCCCGGAGGCGGCGTAGCAATACGCACGTTCAGCATGATGAGGCCCTTCTCACCAGGATAGTTAGCCATGGAGTAAGCACGAATGGTCGGCTCATCCACCTTGGAGACTAACTTGTCAAAGCCAAAGTGAGTGAAGGCACCCTTAAACTGCGGCTCAATATCAAAGTCCTTATAGTACACGGTGTGTGCCGGAGCTTCGATCTGAATATAACCGCCGGCGCGGAACGGCACTTCCTCGCCCTCAGGTACCTTCAGACGCAGTTCCTTAATAAAGGTAGCCACGTTGTGATTGGAGATCACCTCGCATTCCCATTTCTTCACGCCGAAGACGGAAGCTGGCAGAATGATATTGGTGTTTTCCTTACAGGTCACCTGGCAGGCCAGACGCCAGCCTTCCTTGATCTGACGCTTGGTGAAGTGAGAGTACTCAATTGGCAGTACATTACCGCCGCCTGAAGCCACCTGCACCTTGCACTGACCGCAGGCACCACGTCCGCCGCAGGCGGAGGACACGAAGACGCCATGGGCACCCAGACAGTTGAGCAGCTTATCGCCGGCCGGTGTCTGGAAGGCAAGCTTAGGGTCGTCGTTGATCCCGATGGTGATATCACCACTCTGCACCAAATATTTTTTGGCCATCAGAATCAGGGCAACCAGCACGGCAATGATAACGACAAACATTATCACGCCGGAGACAATTGTAAACATTTAACCTCCTTACAGCTGAATGCCAGAGAAGGACATAAAGCCAATGGCCATAAGTCCTGCGGTGATAAAGGTTAAAGGCAGACCGTGCAGACCGTGCGGAGCATCAGCATATTTGATTCTCTCACGGATAGCGGCGAGCAATACAATTGCCATTGCCCAGGAGGTACCTGAACCAAAGCCATAGACTACGGATTCTACGAAGTTGTAATCGCGCTGTACCATGAAGGACACACCGGCGAAAATCACGCAGTTCACTGTAATCAGCGGCAGGAAGATACCTAAAGCGCTATAGAGGGACGGCACAAATTTGTCCAGGAACATTTCCAAGATCTGCACCAGAGCGGCGATCACGCCGATGTAGGTGATGAAGCTTAAAAATGACAGGTCCAAACCCGGTACCAGCGCGTCGGCCTTCAACACATTAGCGTTGATGAGATTATTGACAGGTACAGCTAATACCTGCACCATGATCACGGCTGCACCCAGACCTGCGGCAGTGGTAACTTTCTTTGACACGGCAAGGAAAGTACACATACCCAGGAAGAAGGACAGAGCCATGTTTTCGATGAAAATACTTTTCACCAAGATGGACAGAAGATCCTGCAACATGATTAGTAATCCTCCCTGTGGGTGTCATACTCATTTGGTTCCTGCAGATCCTTACGATAGGTCTTCACCGCCCAGATTAAGCAACCTAAGATGAAGAAGGAGCATGGTGGCATCACCATGAAACCGCAAGGTACATACCAGCCGCCGTTGTTCACAGTCTCCATGATTGGCAAGCCAAACCAGGTGCCTGAACCAAACAGCTCACGGATGGTAGCCACGACGCACAGCACCAGCATATAGCCTAAGCCATTGCCGATACCGTCAGCCACAGCAGGAAGCGGTGGGTATTTTAAGGCGAAGCCTTCTGTTCTGCCCATCACGATACAGTTGGTGATGATCAGACCTACGTACACCGACAATTGCTTAGACAGGTCATAAGCAAAGGCTCTTAGGATCTGGTCAACCAGAATTACCAGTGAGGCAATCACAGTCATCTGCGCAATAATACGCACACTGTTCGGAACATAGTTACGCACCAGCGAAATCGCGAGATTCGAGAGTGTGATCACGAATGTTACGGACAAGCCCATTACAAAAGCAGTCTTCATACTGGAAGTTACAGCCAAGGCCGAGCAGATACCCAATACCTGAATCATCACAGGGTTATTGGCAATGAGCGGCTCGAGCAGGCTCTCTTTCCAAGTTGGGACCTTTACGCTATCACTCATTTAATGATCTCCCCCTGGCTTAATTTTTCCAAAAATGGCTTATATGCAGTCCTCATCCAGTAGTCGGTGAAATCATTCACACCACGACTGGTCAGAGTTGCACCAGATAAGGCGTCGATGTCAAAGTCCTTGCCTGCACCTTCATGGTCGGCATTCTTGACGATCTGGAACTTATATTCACCAGCTTCGTTACGCAGCTTCTTATCCACCCACTGGGCCTGCCAGCGTGGATTTTCAATTTCCCCGCCTAAGCCTGGAGTTTCACCATGTGAATAGAAGGTTACGCCCTTAACGGTATTGCCGTCCTGCGGGTCGATGGCAACATATCCATAGACCGTGGACCACAAAGCCTGACCATAGAAAGGCAGAATCACTCTAATCACCTTGCCCTCATCATCCTTGGAGAAGTAGATAGGCATCAGATTGGAGAAGGAGCGAATACCTGCTTTGTCCTGGTCCTTAGGGATCTTGGTTGAAAACTGCGGCTTTTTGCTCAGAGAGGCAAAGTCGTAGGATTCAATCTGGGACTTATCACTTATCTTGTCATCAGCAAGCTCGCCTGTGGCCACATCGATCAGGTGAGATTCAATATGCTGCGCAAAGGTGGCAGCCACTGAACCCTTGACCTCGAAGCCAGAGACCTTGAGAATGTTGACCTGACGATCGTTGGCGATGGCAGCTTCCTTGAACGGATTAAGTGCTACCACTGCACTGGACACCAACACCGAGCAGACCAAGCAGAATGAGATAATGATGACAAACGTACCGAGTACGGAGTCTTTATTCAGCTTTAACACGAGCTAGTCTCCTCTTGATATTGCGCGTAGTTGCCAGGTAATCGAACAAAGGAGCCCAGCAGTTGGCGAACAGAATAGCGAGCATCATGCCTTCCGGGTATGCAGGATTGACGACACGGATCAGAATGACCATGACGCCGATCAGGATACCGAAGCACCATTTGCCTTGATTGGTGAACGCACTGGAGACCGGATCGGTTGCCATAAAGACAGTACCGAAGGCAAAGCCGCCGAGTACGAAATGCCAGGCAAACGGCATTGAGAACATGAAGTTGGTTTCAGAACCGATGGCATTGAACAGGGAGGAGGTCAGGAACGCACCTACCAGCACACCTGCCATAATTCTCCAGGAAGCAATTCCCGTAGCTAAAATCGCTACAGCTCCGACAATGATCATCAGAGTGGAAACTTCACCGATAGAACCTGAAATATTGCCAAAGAAAGCGTCAAACCAGGTGATATGCTCACCGGCTGCATTCACCATAGCCTCAATGCCGCCTTCGGACCACTGAGCCAATGGAGTTGCTCCGGAGAAGCCATCCACCGGGACCCAGCAGGTGGTACCTGAAATCGATGCCGGATAGGCAAAGAACAGGAAGGCACGGCCAGCCAGGGCTGGGTTGACAAAGTTTCTGCCGGTACCGCCGAACATTTCCTTGGCCACCAGCACGCCGAAGGTAATACCTAAGGCGACCTGCCATAACGGCATGGTAGCAGGAACGATCAGAGCAAACAGCACGGAGGTTACGAAGAAGCCTTCGTTAATCTCATGTTTGCGCACCAGGCAGAACAGCACTTCCCAGAAAGCACCAACGGCAAAGGTGACGATATAGATTGGCAGGAAGTACACTGCACCGATGAGGAACTTGCTGTAAAGTCCTGCATCAGCAGACAGGCAGCCGCCTAACAGCTTGATAATCGCATAGTGATAATCATTGCTGAACAGTCTATAGCTTGCATTGGCGATGTCATTGGCATTTGGCAGCGAGGCAATGGCCATAATGGTCTGATTGCCCACGTTATACCAGCCGTAGAACATGGCCGGGAACACCGCAAACCACACAATAATCATGATGCGCTTGAGATCAGAGAAATCACGCACATGAGTCTTGCCAGAGGTGACGCGGCCTGAGCTGTACAGGAAGGTAAAGGTACCTTCAAACAGCGGATAGAACCAGGCTAGCAGACCACCCTTTGTGAATAGCGGCTCGAACTTCTTTAATATGTCGAGTAACACTTGTTTAGCCCTCCAACTCAATCTTGTCTAGGCTTCTGCGCAGCAGAGGTGCGTAATCAGTTTTGCCCGGGCACACATAGGTGCACAGGGCCACATCTTCTTCACCTAGCTCCAAGATACCAAGCAGTTTGGCCTGCTCGACATCATTCATATCGATGGCACGAATCAGCATGGTAGCCTCAAATTCAGGAGGCAGCACCTTCTCATAGGTACCAATTGGCAGAATTGGACGCGGACCACCGTTTAAGGCGGTATTGAAAGTGTAGGCGGCAGGTTTGAACAGGGCAGACAGTACCGTTGGGGTGGCACTGTGACGAGTCAGACCCGGGCCCATCCAGTTGGCCAGGAAGAACTCGTTCTTGTTCCCTTCCTCAATGAGGCTTACCTGCTGGTGATAACGGCCCAGATAGGCGAACACACCTTCAGACTTGTAGCCATACAACACGCTGCCTGAGATCTTGCGGACAGCCTGCTCGGACTGGGCAATCTCACCTGCGGTCAGCTCCTCTACGGACGCGCCCTGCAGAGTCTTGACCAGACGTGGATTGGCAGCCTTCGGGCCGCAGATGGAGATAATGCGCTGAGCATAATATTCACCTTCCACAAACAGGTGTCCGATGGCAATCACATCCTGATAGCCGATGTACCAGACAGTCTTGTTTTCATCCACAGGGTCAAGATAGTGAATGTGTGTGCCTGGCAGACCAGCAGGATGAGGACCGACAAAGACTTCCTCTTTGACGTTGGTGGCCTCACAGACCGGCAGGGACTTCTCGTTCTTGCACACATAGATCGGAAAGCCTCCTAAGCGGCTTAGGACCTTAAGACCATTGGTAAAGGCTTCGGCCTCTGAGTCAATGATGACATTGGCATCAGCAGCCAAAGGATTAGTATCCATGGCGGTTACAAACAAAGAATGCGGCAGAGTCCCCAGCTGAGGGGTCTTGTCAAATGGGCGGGTTCTGAAAGCAGGCCACATGCCGGCTTCCACAAGCTCATCTATTACATCCTTTGAGGACAAACCTAACAGTGAGTCAGCCGGAGTCTTTTTAAACTCCACAGCCTCACCCTTAGGATCCACTTCTATTACTAGAGACTGGAACACTCTGCGCAGACCACGGTTGACAGCCTTGACGGTGCCGGCACATGGAGCGGTAAAGCGTACTCCAGGGGTTTTCTTATCTTCGAAGAGAACCTGTCCCTTTTTGACTTGCTCGCCAGCTTCCACAGCCATCGACGGACGCAGCCCCACATAATCACAGCCTAACAAGGCGACGTGCTTTACCTGAGGACCGTCACTGATGGACTGCTGCGGCTTGCCGCCAATGGGCAGATCCAATCCTTTTTTGATGTTTATCATAGACGTACCAAACTAAAAAAATTTCTTGGAGTTTGGAAACTCCTATTCAATCTCTGAGTCAAAAACCAATCGCAACTAGGCTGCACTCAATTTTTAAACACAGACAAATACGTATGGATTTTAGCACAACTGAGGGTAAAAACGCAGACCTGACGGAGGTAAAAATCCGCCCAGATCACGGTGCAATCACACTTTTTTCTGTGAGACAGCTCAACTTTTTGAAGTTTTATTTAAGAACTGATCTGATGAATCTGTTAAGTTAGCAAAGACTAACTTAAAGCTTTATAAACGTGAGATTTACAAACTCTTTTACAAACATGCAATAACCTTGACGTAACATTTAAACCTGACTTACGGCCAGCAGATCCTCAAGATGCGAGCAAAATCACACATGCTCAGCCTGCACCGGCCTCAGTCTTTCTGCTCCCTGTGTTCGGCCAGATTTAAGACTTCCTCATGGAAGGGCGCAACCTTAAAGAGCAGCAGCATCCCCGGAATAGCGAGCAGCATACAGAGCAGATAGAAATTGACCCAGCCGAGGTTATCCACGAGAAAGCCAGTTGTGGCGTTGCAGAAGGTACGCGGTACCGCCGAGAGCGAGGTGAGCAGCGCAAGCTGAGTGGCCGTATAGGCTTTATTGGTCTGCGCACAGATAAAAGCCACAAAGGCAGCGGTACCGAGGCCTACGCCCAGGGCCTCAGAGCCTACCACCACGGTCAGAAGCCAGATGGAAGGAGTACCCGCCTCCCCGGCCTTGGCTAGATAGGCAAAGCCTGCGATGGCGATAAGCTGCGCGGCACCGAAAATCCACAGCGCCTTGTTGATGCCGAGCCTCAGCATCCAGATCCCGCCTAACAGCGCACCGAGAATGGAGCACCACAGACCGGCATTCTTAGCGACAATGCCTATGGTGGTCTTGGTATAGCCAAGCTTCAGATAGAAAGGTGTGGCTAAAGCCGTACACATGGAATCGCCGAGCTTGTACAGAAACACAAAGGCCAGCACCAGCAGGGCAGACTTGACCCCATGCCGCGACATAAATTCAGCCCAGGGCTTGACCACGGCATCGCTTAAAGTCCGAGGAGCAGCCTGACTGTTATGCTCCTTCAGACAGCAGGTCAGAGCAAGACCCGGCAGCATAAAGGCTGCGGTTATCCAGAATACGGTGGACCAGGGCAGCAGATCTGCCAGGATCAGGGACAGACTGCCAGGAATCAGCGCTGAGGCTCTGTAGGCATTGACAAAAAGCGAATTGCCCAGGCCCAGCTCCCGGTCGGTCAGAAGCTCACGGCGATAGGCATCGATGGCGATATCCAGAGTAGCCGAAGAGAAGGCGAGCACAAAGGCACAGGTCACCACATAAAAGAGCTGCGCCTGCGGATTGAGCTGCCCGAGCATCGCCACGGAGAGCAGCACCAGCACATGCATGAGCAGCATCCAGCTGCGCCTACGCCCCAGGCCTAAGAGATTGAAGCGGTCGGTGAGCGGTGCCCACAGAAATTTCCAGGTATAGGGAAACATGACCAGGGACATCACCCCGATGGTCTTCAGATCTACACCTTCCGTCTGCATCCAGGCTGACATCAGATTGAGCAGCACAAACAGCGGCAGACCAGAGGAGAAGCCGAGGACAATGCAGATCCCCATTCTGCGCGAGAACAGTTCGGAGAGCAGGGAGCGTTTAGCAGGTTTAGTCTCTGACATGTCGGAGGCCTAATCTCTGAAATTATCAAACTGCAGAGGCTGTTCAAACTTGCCTGCCTTGACCAGCGCGATGCAGCTTTGCAGATCATCTTTCTTCTTGCCGCTCACTCTGACGGCATCCCCGTCGATCTTGGCATCCACCTTGAGTTTGGCATCCTTGATGGTCTTGATAATCTTCTTGCCCAGCTCCTTGTCAATCCCTTCCTTGAAGGTGACAGTCTGCAGCGATCTCTTGCCGGAACGGGTGATCTCCTGAAAATCGGCCATCATCACATCCAGCCCGCGCTTGATGAGCTTCTGCCGCAGAATATCATCCATCTGCTGAATCTGAAAGTCTTCAGGAGCGGAGAGCTTGACCTGATTGGCATTCTTGTCAAACTCAAAACTCGACTCGGTGCCGCGAAAATCAAAGCGGCTTGACACCTCGCGGTTGGCGTTGTCCACCGCATTCTGGACTTCATCTTTCTTTAATTTGGAGACAATATCAAAAGAAGGCATAACATTCCTCAGGTTAAACTAAAAATTCGGCGATGCGCTGTGCCATCCCCTCAGCATCGAGTCTCAGATCATGGAGGATCTCCTGACGGGTACCCTCAAAGAGGAACTTGTCAGGAATACCGCAAAGATGAACCTGACAGTGACACCCCGCCGTACTCAGATACGTGGCGATCTCCTCGCCGACTCCGCCCTGCAGATTGCCCTCTTCGAGGGTCACAAGATGCTCATGCGTGGCGGCAAGCTTATCAATGAGCGCATAATCAAGCGGTTTGACAAAACGCATATCCACCAGGGTATAGTCTTTTTCACGGCAGAGCTCTAAAAGATCCTGAACTAAAGGACCAAAGCCCAGGACTGCCACGTGCGCTCCTGCATGCAGCATCCTGCCTTCCCCCAGCGGGATGGTGCCAGTCACATCAATCCTGTCAAGCTCCCCTGCTCCTGAGCAGCGCGGATAGCGTACTACGACCGGATGCTTGCAGGTATAGGCCGTATTGAGCATGAGATAAAGCTCATCTAGGGTTGACGGCGTCATAATGGTCAGATTCGGCACCGTGCGCAGAAAGGCCAGATCAAACACGCCCTGATGCGTAGGTCCGTCAGGCCCGACAATCCCGCCGCGGTCGATCACCAGCATATAAGGCAGATCCTGAATAGCAAAATCATGGATGACCCCATCATAGGCGCGCTGCAGGAAAGAAGAATAAATATTGACAATAGGATGCAGTCCGCCTGCCGAAAGCCCCGAGGCAAAGACCATGGCATGCTGCTCGGCAATGCCCACATCAAAGAAGCGCTCCGGATACTGCTTGGCAAATTCAACCATGGCAGAGCCCACCGGCATGGCCGGGGTAATCCCCACCAGCTGCGGCTCAAGCGCAGCTTTTTGGCACAGCCAGTTGCCAAAGGCCTGTGAAAAAGAGCGATCGTGCGGTTTAGGAGTAGGTGTAATGCCGCGCTCCGGATCAAAGGTCGGTACGCCGTGATAGCTGATGGGATCCTCTTCAGCCGGAGCATAGCCCTTGCCCTTGCGGGTCACGATATGCAGAAACTGCAGTCCGCCCATCTCCTTGAGATTTTTCAGCAGATTGACAAGCTCCACCACATCATGGCCGTCGACCGGCCCCACATAGTTAAAGCCCATCTCCTCAAACAGCGTGCCCGGCATCACCAGGCCCTTTAAATGCTCCTGTGCCCGCATCGCCAGCTCATGAATTGCCGGCAGCTTCTTGAGCACCTGATGCCCGCCTTTGACGAGCTTGACATAGTGCGGATTGGTCAGAATGCGGGTCAGTCCCTTGGCCACCGAGCCCACATTGTGCGAAATGCTCATCTCGTTGTCATTTAGGATCACGAGCAGATCAAGGCCAGAAATGGAGCCGGCATTATTCATCGCCTCATAGGCAGCTCCGCCGGATAAGGCTCCATCACCGATCACGGCGATAACCTTCTTATCCTGCCTGAGATTACGGGCCGCCACGGCAAGCCCCAGAGCCGAACCGATTGAGGTGGAGGCATGTCCCGTGGAGATCAGATCATACGGAGTTTCACCGCGCCAGATAAAGGCATGCAGACCATTTTTCTGCCGAATGGTCTTGAGCTCCTCGCGATGTCCCGTCAGCATTTTATGCGGATAGGACTGATGGCCGACATCCCACACCAGTTCGTCATGCGGTGTGTTATAGACATAATGCAGAGCCACAGTCAGTTCGACTACAGCAAGTCCTGAAGCCAAATGTCCGGCGGTTTTACTCACCGTGTCGACCAGATACTCCCGCATCTGCCCGCACAGCTTAGGTAAATCCTCAGGTTTTAAAGCTCTCAAATCCGCAGGGGAATTGATCTGCTCCAGTAAATCGGTATTGAGGTAAGTCAAACTAATGATCCCTAGTTACGCAAAATACAGCAAACTGACGTAAAAGCTCAGTGTCAAAGGACAAGGAACTTAGCGCGTTTATTGCCTGATCTGAAGCTTCCGCCGCCAGGCGCTTGGAAGTCTCAAGACCTAAAAGCGCAGGATAGGTGCTCTTATTGAGACTGACATCGCTCAAAGCGGTCTTCCCCATCACGGCTGTATCGCCAACCACATCTAAAACATCATCCCAGATCTGAAAGGCAAGCCCTACCTGCTTTGCATACTCTTCAAGAGTCTTGAGCAGTTTCTCATCCTCCCGCCCGGAGGCCATGGCCCCCATCAGCACCGCGGCCTGAATGAGAGCGCCGGTTTTCTTGGCATGCAGCAGTCTTAAGCTCTCAAGCGGGATTTTGACGTTTTCCGCCAGAAGATCCAAAGCCTGTCCGCCACACATGCCACGATAGCCTGCAAATCTGGCCAGGGCCGCACTCAGCCTGACCACGCTCTCTGGTCTAAGACCTGAGCGCGGATCGGAGAGCAGCTCAAAGGCCAGAGCCTGCAGGGTATCACCCGCCAGCAGCGCCAGGGCCGGGCCAAACTTTACATGTACGGTCTCTCTGCCCCGTCTGAGCTTATCATTATCCATCTCCGGCATATCGTCATGAATGAGTGAATATGCATGAATGCACTCACAGGCCGCCGCTACATAATCAAGCTGCTCCTCACGCACAGAGAGCATGGTGCCGGTGGCATAGACTAAAAGCGGGCGCGCACGTTTGCCGCCAAGCAGCAGGCCGTAGCGGATAGCCTCTTTGAGGCTGGGCACCTCATCATCAAGCTCATCGATATAATGCTCCATAAAGGCATTGATGCGTGAGCAGACATATGCAGAATATTCTTGTAAATTCATTCTTTAAAAGGGCACGTCATCACTTGAGAAATCACTGGAGGCAGAAGCTCCCTCCTGACTGCTCTCCTGTGCTGCTAAGCCATCCTCCGCATCTTCACTCTCAAGTTCACCTGAGAGCATTTTCTGGGTATTGAGCTTGACCGTCTCAATCTTCTGCGTCATATCATCGAGAGTCTTCTTGCAGGATAAAGCCAGCTTCATCCCGTCAGTATAAGCCTGAATCGACTCATCCAGGCTCAGCTGTCCGCTCTCAAGCCTGGCAGTAAGTGCTTCAAGCTGACCAAGCCGCTCTTCTAGCGAACTCATCTTGCCGGCAGCCATGGCTATTTCCTCAGCTTGGCGCCAAGCTCAGCCTCGGCTGCAGCCACAAGCTTTGCCGACAGCTCTTCAATTTCCGCATCCTCAAGCGTACGCTCCAGATTCTGGAAGGTTACGCCGACTGCCACCGAGCGGAACTCACCTAAGGAGGCATCTTCAAACACATCAAAGATGCGCACTTCACTCAGGGCATCTCCTGCCTGTTTGCAGATCAGGCGGCAGAGGGCCTCGACCTCCACCTTGTTAGGCAGCACGAACGCAAAGTCACGCCGGGTGGATGGATATTTGGAGATCGGAGTAAAGAGCGGTACCCTGCAGGTGGCAAGCGCAGCGCGTTCAAGCTCAAAGACCCCCACGGTCTGCTTGAAGCCTAAGGCCTTAGCAGCCAGAGGATGCAGAATACCTGCCATGCCCACCTTGCGGCCGTTCAGCATAATATCCGCGCCCTGACCAGGATGCAGACACTTTTCCTTGGTTCTGACAAAGCTGAATTCAGCCTTGCGCTCTGTCACATTCAAAAGGCTTTCCACATCGCCCTTGACATCATAGAAATCCAGCGTGCGTGCCTTATAGCCCCAGCTCTCAGCTTCAACCTCACCGACACACAGTCCGGCGATCATCGGCTCCTGACGTACGCCGTTTTCCGCCTGAGCATCAGCGATATAGCGCAGTCCCAGCTCAAAGAGTCTGACGCGCTTCTGCTGACGGTTTAAATTGTATTTGGCACTGAGCGCCAAGGACGGCAGCAGCGTGGTGCGCATGGCAGAGAGCTCTGGAGAAATCGCCGCAGAGAGCAGGAGCGGTTTCTGCTCAGAGAACACCGCGATCACCTTTGGATCGGTAAAGGAGAAGGTCACGGTCTCAAAATAGCCGAGGTTGATCAGGGCCTGTCTTAACTGTTTGTCAAGCACCACCTCCTCGCGCGGATGCACGATATACAGGGCGCTGTGCGGCACCGCATTCGGGATCCGGTCATAGCCATAGATTCTGCCCACCTCTTCGATGAGATCCTCTTCAATCTCAAGGTCAAAGCGGAAGCTTGGCGCTGTGGCGCTAAAGCCTTCAGCGTTTTTGTGAGGCTGCAGCTCAAGCCTGGTTAGAATATCTTCTACCGTCTCCTCAGCAATCTGCTCGCCTAGAACGCGCTGCATCTTGTCAAGACGCAGCCTGATCTCATGGCGCTCCGGCAGATGCTCGGCGCTGACTGCCTCTAGCACCGGACCGCACTTACCGCCGGCAATCATCAGCAGCAGCTCGGTAGCGCGCTCAATCGCCCTGCGCTGCTGAGTAAAATCCACACCGCGCTCAAAGCGGTGGGCAGCATCCGTATCGAGGCCATACTGTCTGGCTCTGCCTTTGATGGCATCCGGAGCAAAGAAGGCCGACTCGAGCATCACATCGGTGGTACTGTCATCGATGCCGGAATTCTCACCGCCGAAAATACCGGCAAGCGCCACCGGGCCCTGCTCATCGGTGATGAGCAGCGTATTGTCCTTAAGCGTCAGCTCATCCCCGGACAAAACCCTGATCTTTTCCTGATCATGGGCTCTTCTGACAATAATCCTGCCATGCAGCTTGTTTAAATCAAATGAATGCAGCGGCTGACCGAACTCGAGCATGACGTAGTTGGTCACATCCACAATCGGAGACACGGCACGGATGCCGCAGCGGCGCAGGCGCTCTGTCATCCAGATCGGAGAGCGGGCCTGCTGATTGACGCCCTTAATCACGCGGGACAGATAGCGCGGACAGTCAGCCTTGCTCTCCACGGTGACCTCAAAGGTATCCTCAATCGTGGCAGGAATCTCGGCCACCCTGGTGCTCTTGAGCTCTTTGCCGCTCAGCACCGCCACTTCACGGGCCACCCCCACAATACTCAGGCAGTCCGCCCGATTGGCGGTCAGGTCAATTTCAATACAGCAGTCATCATTCAGGTGCAGATATTCACGCACATCCGCACCAAGAGGAGCATCATCCGGCAGTTCTACAATGCCGTCTGACTCCTCTGCCATGCCCATCTCCTTTAAGGAGCAGAGCATGCCGTTGGATTCCACCCCGCGCAGCTTGGCTTTCTTGATGGTGATCCCCGCGACCTTGGCCCCGATCTTGGCAAGACAGACCTTAAGTCCGGTTCTGACATTGGCTGCGCCGCACACTACCTGCAGCTTCTCACCGTCACCGCAGTCTACCTGAGTCACATGCATGTGATCCGAATCAGGATGAGGGATACAGTCCACCACTTTGGCCACCACCAGGCCTGAGAACTCATCTGCCACAGGCTCCGTGGTATCAACCTCAAGACCGGCCATGGTGATCTTGTCGCATAATTCCTGAGTGGTATAACCGCTGTCTACCCACTCATCAATCCATTTTTTTGTTACTCGCATCTACTTTATAGGCGCCAGAGCGCCCTCCTTAAAAACTGTTAGGCAAATTGCTTTAAAAAGCGCAGATCACTCTCAAAGAACGCGCGCAGATCGTTGACGCCATATCTGAGCATAGCCAGACGCTCAACTCCCATACCGAAGGCATAGCCGATGTATTTGTCCGTATCGATGCCGACATTGCGCAGCACGTTAGGGTGGACCATACCGCAGCCTAGAACCTCCAGCCACTTGCCGCCCTTGCGGCGCAGATCAACCTCAGCTGACGGCTCCGTAAACGGGAAGAAGGAAGGTCTGAAGCGCACTTCAAGCTCTTCCTCAAAGAAATTCAGCAGAAAGCTGTGCAGCACGCCCTTCAGATCAGCAAAGGAGGTCTGCTCCTCAACTAACAGTCCCTCAATCTGATGGAACATTGGGGAATGCGTCATGTCATAGTCGTTACGATACACTCTGCCGGGAGCGATGATTCTGATCGGCGGCTTCTGCACTTCCATGCAGCGGATCTGCACTGAGGAGGTCTGAGAACGCAGCAGCAGACCGTTTTCCAGCATAAAGGTGTCATGGGAAGCTCTGGCAGGATGATTAGGCGGCAGATTGAGCGCGTCAAAATTATGATAGTCATCCTCAATCTCAGGACCGCCTACTACATCAAAGCCCATCGAGCCGAAAATTTCCTTAATGCGCTCAATGGTTCTGGAAATCGGATGAATATTACCCAGCTCATGGCTTCTGCCCGGCAGGGTGATATCGACCTGTTCCTCTGCAAGTCTCTCATCAAGCTCAGCCTGCTCTAAAGCGCTGCGCCGCTGCTCTAAGGCGTCAATCACCGCCTGTCTGGCACTGTTAATCTGAGCGCCGCGCTGCGGTCTTTCCTCAGCTGAGAGCTTGCCCAGCTCGCTCATAAAGGCCGTAAAAATTCCTTTTTTGCCAAGGTATTCAACCTTAACTGCACCGATTTCCTGTAAATTGCTAGCTTTCAGCGCAGCCTGAATGCCGGCCTCTTTCGCTTCCTCTAATTCCATTTTCTATTCCAATCATCAAGCCTGATCAACAATCTTTAAGATCAGTTTCTACCTCATACTAGGACTTAAGAGCCGCTGCCAAGTTGCTCTGACTAAAGATTCCGGGCTCTGCCTAGCGCATTAGCTGTGTCAGACCCCAAGCTTAGGTGATATGAGGTGAGATCACAATCTGATAAACGTCATATTATCGCATGTTTTACGCGCAATAGAATAAAAAAACCCCCGATCACAGATCAGGGGTTTGCAGTCACTAGAGCGGACCGTCTCTCTCAGGCTTATCTTAGAGTCAGATAAAGCTCAGAGTTGCCGCGCTTGATTCTCAGTGCGCTGACCTTGCCCTTGGATTTCTGCAGCATCTTTCTGAGATCATGCAGGTCTTTAACCTTAGAGCGGTTGACTGCAGTAATGACATCATCCTTCTTAAGTCCAAGGCGTGCGGCCATGGAATTGCCGGCCACCTCAGTGATGAGCACGCCGCCGTCATCGTTGTTGGCAAGGCTTGCTCCCTCAAAGGCAGGCGAGAGATCACTTGACTCATCGGCTGAGATGATGGTCTTGGCTGACTCATCAAGCTGCACGGTAAGAGTGGACTCCTGACCGTCTCTGAAGATGCCCAGGGTGACATTTGAGCCCGGTCTCTGCGTGGCAATCTCAGCTCTTAACTGGGCAAAGGATTTAATCTGCTTGCCATTCACGCTGGTGATGATATCGCCGGACTTGATGCCGGCCTTGTCAGCCGCGCTGTCCTTCATCACTTCATTGACAAAGGCACCGCTGTTCTGGCTATAGCCGAAGCTTGAGGCCAGATCTGCATTCAGCTCGGAGCCGGTCACGCCCAGCATGCCGCGCTTGACCTCACCATAATTGACAATCTGATCGGTGATCTTCTTGACCATATTCACCGGAATGGCAAAACCGATGCCGATGTTGCCGCCGTTCGGTCCCAGAATGGCGGTGTTAATGCCGATAAGCTCGCCTTTGAGATTGATGAGTGCGCCGCCTGAGTTGCCGGAGTTGATGGCCGCATCGGTCTGAATGAAGTTCTCGATATTCTCAATATTAAGCCCTGAACGGCCTAAAGCGGAGATAATACCTGAGGTCACCGTCTGGCCTAAACCAAATGGATTGCCGATGGCCACGGCGAAATCTCCCACCTCAAGCTCATCAGAATTGGCCAGCGAGATAGCCTGCAGACGATCATATTCCTTAAGCTTTAACAGCGCGAGATCGGTGTGCTCATCGCCGCCGATCTTCTCGGCATCAAACTGTCTGCCGTCTGAGGTCGAAACCTTGATGTCGTCAGCAGAATCAATCACATGATAGTTGGTTACCACCAGGCCCTCATGCGCATCGATGATCACGCCTGAGCCTAAGGCCTTGAATTCCTGAGGCTGCTGTCTGCCCAGCTGCGGGAACATAAACAGGAACTCTTCAGGCAGCTGAAAACCCTGATTGACTGTCTTTTTACCCTTGACCTGAATGTTCACGACTGAAGGCAGCACCTGTTTGAGCATCGGGGAGAGGGACGGCAGCTGTCCTGAGCTGACCAGTTCCGGCAGCATCGGGGCTGCGGCGATGGCCTGTGGTTGTAAACTAAGTCCTAAAGCAAATAAACTTGCTACTACTGTAAGCTTTAAGGTCTTCTTCATTTTTATTCTCCTTGGTTAAATCTTTTCTTGCGGCTTTACGTCGCTGTTCACATCCTTTACGGCTGACTCAAGCTGAACTTCATCCGGGCCGGTCTGCTGTTTTGCAGAGAAACTCTCCTGATCCTTAAGTTCCGGAAGCTTATGTTCTGCTGCAAGCTCTCCTGACAAAGGCTCAGCTCCCTCCTCAGCTGCCTTAGCCTCAGGCTCCTCTGGCTGAGTCTCCTGCTCGGCTTCACCCGCTGTCTCAGGATTTATCACCTCAGGATTGACAGCTTCAGGTGCCACAACCTCCTCGGTGTCCTTGACCAGATTCGGAGAATTGTGCATTTCATTCTGCTCTTCCTCCGCCTCTAGCTCTGCTGAATGCAGCAGGAATGTACCCTCTTGATTCTTGATGCGCTCTGCAGCTTCCTGCATGAATTTAGCGTATTGCAGATACTGTTTGTCTAATTCAGAGAACAGCGTGGTGGACTTGAGCAGGTACTCTTCAAGTGCCCGCTGAGCTGTCGCAAGCTCCCTCTTAGATCTGGTCAGCTCATCCTGCATCCTGTGATTAGGCATCAGCTTCGGAAAGCCGAAAAAGCAGAATAAACTCCCCACAATAACCCCTGACACAAAAGCTAAAACAAAATATGTATAAGCGCCCATGAATACCATCCTTAAAAAATTAATGTAGCAAGTACATTAATCTTAAGATTTTTTATCTTCTAAATACACATCCTAGGACAGAAAAGTTAGTAGAAAATTAGCAGACGCCTAAAAATTTTCTCAGACTGCACAATTTTCAGACGCATTTTAGTGCAGACTGAAAGCATCTCTAGGCGGCAGATCAGCGCAAAAAGTTTTAGCATCAAAACACATTTGACAGTTGCATTTTGGCTAAAATGCTATATAATACAAATAGTAAATCTTAAATGCCTAGCGTTTGAGCGCTGGTCAGTACACTGCCTAAGCCTGAGGGCGCTAGTTGGCTAAGGAATAGCTATGTCTTCGATGTCTAGTTTTAAACCCTATCTCTTTACTGCCTATTACAATTGGATCGTCGACAATGATGTGACTCCGCATCTGCTCATCGATGTTTCAGTCAAAGGTGTGCAGGTTCCGCTGCAGTATGCCCAGAATAATTCCATGGTGCTCAGCATTGCCCCTGCCGCCATCGCTGATTATCAGATCAATGATAAAGGTATAGGTTTTAAGGCTCGATTCCATGGCGAGAGCGAGCAGGTGATTGTGCCCTTTAAGGCTATGCGTCAGCTGATTGCCTTTGAAACAGGCGGAGCGCTCCCGATCGGGCAGGCGCTGGCAGTCTATGATTCAGATGACGATTTCGACACGGCTGATTACGAGGAAGATGAGGACGATTTTGCCATCTTCCCTGAGTTTAAGAGTGTCGATGACAGCGAAGAGGAAGAGCAGAGCTCGACAGATGAGCAGCCGCAGAGCACTGAGCAGGCCCAGGACGGGCAGGATAAGAAACAGCCTGCATTTTCGTTTGTAACTGACGACTAATCTCTGGCATACATTTTGCTTTAGTCTAACTAAAGTCAAAATGTTAACGGGGTATAGTCATGAGTCAGGAAAATGAACTGGAGCTTTTAACCGAAGTTTTTGAACAGGTACCGTCTGCCATTATTGTCATCGATTCACATGGCGTAATAAAAAGGGCCAACCGCAGTTCGCTGGAAATGCTGGGGGAAAGCACCCTGGAAGGCCGCAAATGGTATGAAGTGATTCAGGCTGTCTTCAGACCTCGTCGGGATGACGGCAATGAGATCTCCACCCGCAGCGGACAGCGTCTGAAGGTGCAGACCAAACCCTTAAGCTCAGGGCAGCTGGTGCAGATGACCGATCTGACCGAAACCCGTAATCTGCAGGATAAAGTCAGTCATATGGAAAGACTGTCCTCCTTAGGCAGGATGGCAGCAAGTCTTGCCCATCAGATCAGAACCCCGCTCTCGGCGGCCATCTTATATGCGGCAAACCTCGGCAATCCTAAGCTTCCGCCGCAGTCACGACAGAACTTTCAGAAGAAGCTGATGTCACGCCTGGAAGCTTTAGAATCTCAGGTCAGCGATATTCTGATGTACGCCAAATCCGGAGATCAGGCGGTCAGCAAGATGGATGCCGTAGATTTAATTGAACAGGTCTGCAATAATACAGTAAGTGTGATTACGCGCGGCAATGCTGAGCTCATCACCGAGCTTGGCGAGCGTCCAATGCCGATTCTGGGCAACGCTACGGCGCTCAACGGCGCAATCTCCAATCTGGTCTCCAATGCAGTGGAGGCAGGTGCACATAAGGTGCTGCTTAAGCTGTGCACTGAAAAAGACAATATAGTGATCCACGTAGCTGATGATGGCCCGGCCATTCCAGAGCAGCTGCGGCAGAAGATTTTTGAACCTTTCTATACCACCAAGAGCAATGGTACAGGTCTGGGCCTTGCCGTGGTCAATGCGGTGGCCAAGGTTCATCAGGGCAAGGTGGAGCTGAGCTCCTGGGAGGGTTATCCGGTTGTGTTTACTCTCACAATTCCAAAATACTCTCGTCAGGAGGCGCCTTCACCAAGTATAATCAAGCAAGTGCCTGCTCAGGTGGCCTGAGCAGCCCTAAGCCTGATGGAAATGAGTTATGTCACAAAGTAAAGTTTTAATCGTCGATGATGATAACCAACTGCGTGAAGCAATTGTAGATACCCTGGTCATGACAGGGTATTCCTGTCTGGAAGCAGGCAGCGGTGAAGAAGCGCTCAGCACGCTTAGCAAAAATCACGTCGACATGGTAATTTCCGATATTCAGATGGGTGCGATGGACGGACATACCCTGCTCAATGCCATCCATGAAAAATTCCCGCAGCTGCCGGTGCTCCTGATGACCGCCTATGCCAATATCGACGGCGCCGTCAGAGCGATGCGGGATGGCGCCATTGATTATCTGGCCAAACCATTTTCACCAGAAGTACTCTTAAATCAGGTCTCCCGCTATGTGCCGGTCTCCAAAATTCCTACCGGAGAGCCAGTCTGGAAAGACCCTGCCACTGGGCAGCTGCTCAAGCTTGCCGCCAAGGTGGCCGCCTCAGATGCAACCGTGATGATCACCGGTCCCTCAGGTTCAGGTAAGGAAATTCTCTCCCGCTATGTGCACGATAAATCCAATCGTGCCCAGGGACCCTTTGTCGCCATCAACTGTGCCGCTATTCCCGATACCATGCTTGAATCCACACTCTTTGGCTATGAAAAGGGCGCCTTTACGGGAGCCGTACAGGCCTGCCCCGGCAAATTCGAGCAGGCGCAGGGCGGCACCATTCTGCTCGATGAAATAACCGAGATGGATCTCAATCTGCAGGCCAAGCTGCTGCGCGTGCTGCAGGAGAAAGAAGTAGAACGGCTGGGTTCACGCAAGACCTTAAGCCTCGATGTGCGCGTCATAGCCACCTCCAACCGCGATTTAAAGCAGGCTGTGGCCGAAAAGAAATTCCGTGAGGACCTGTATTACCGCCTCAACGTTTTCCCTCTGCACTGGCTGCCGTTATGTCAGCGCAAGCTCGATATCGTACCGATTGCCGAATTTCTGCTCAAGAAACATGCCAAGGAAAACGCGCAGGCACTGCCGGTGCTGAGCGCCGAGGCCAAGCGCAAGCTGGAAGGCTATAAGTGGCCCGGCAATGTCCGTGAGCTCGATAACGTGATTCAGCGCGCCCTCATTTTAGCTTCAGACGGTAAGGTCGATGAGCAGTGCATCATTCTGGATGAGTTTGCAGACAGTGAGGCTTTTGACTCTCTGCCAGAGCCGATGCCCGCCCCTAAACTTGAAGAGCAGCTTGATGAAGAGCCTGATACAGATCTGCCTGATGCCGCGGTCCGCAATCAGAAGATCCCTGAGGATCTTGGCGGCGAGCTTAAGCAGCAGGAATTTCAGATTATTCTCGATGCGCTGATCGAATATCGGGGCAACCGTCAGGAAGTCTCGCAGAAACTGGGGATCAGTCCGCGCACTCTGCGCTATAAAATCGCCAAAATGCGCGAGCTCGGCATGATTATTCCTGGTTAGCCCTGCGCCTTGTGCTCTAAGGCAAAGCTGTAGAGGGTATTTTTAGGGATCCTGCTCAGTCTGCTGACCAGCTGGCAGACCTGCTTGACCGGCAGATGAGGCAGCAGCTGCAGCATCACCTCCTGCACCTCTTCAGGCAGCTCAGTGTGCTGCTCTGCAACACCGCCTATCACCACCACAAACTCCCCTTTCTGCCGCTCAGAACTTGAACCGATAAATTCCGGCAGCTGCACGCCTCTCATGCGATAGCAGCTCTCAAAGGTCTTGGTCAGCTCCCGGCATACCGCCACCGGATGCTCCGGCAAAAGCTCGGCTATCTGCTTACTGGTGGCCAGAATTCTTTTGGGCGACTCATAGTACACGCAGGTGCAGTTAAGCTCCCCTGCCCGTTTAAGCTCCTCCCTAAGCTCACCTTCCTTGACCGGGAAAAAACCGCAGAACATGAAGCGATCGGTGGGCAGAGCTGCCACCTCTAAAGCCGTGATCAGGGCACAGGGTCCCGGCAGCGGCACCACCCTGATGCCGGCCTTGACACACAGAGAGACGAGCTTGTAGCCAGGATCATTGATGAGCGGACTGCCCGCATCTGAAATTAAGGCAACCGCCCCGCCCTGCTGCACCTCACTGATGATGCACTCAGCCTTCTGAGCCTCCACCTGATCATAACAGCTCATAAGCCTGGTCCCGCTCACGCCCAGATGATCAAGCAGAATACGCGAGTGGCGTGTGTCTTCACAGGCAATCAGGGTGGCTCCCTTGAGCACTTCGATGGCTCTTTGCGTAATATCCTCAAGATTGCCGATGGGGGTCGGCACGATATACAGCGCACTCTCTAACATTTCTGCATCCTCATAAGTCTATCCGCAACAAACTCTAGTAAACATAGTATAATCATAATATTACAAAACCGGTCCGCTTTTTAATACAGACAGTGCCTGAGCAGGCTGCCCCCTGCAGCCCCTGCCGAGCACACTGCTAGATAGGTAATTGAAGTGAATAAATTTAAATTATTATGCTGCCTGTGGGTAGCAGCCTGCGTGGCATTAACCGCCTGCTCCTCCACCTCAGAGGAGAGTGAGAAATCTCTCTCCAAAGCCTTTGGTCCGCTGCAGGGACAGGTCGCAGATTACCAGAAGCAGCTTGCCGGCGCATCTTCAGGCGAGCGCTTTGCGCTGCAGATCCTGCTCACCCGCGCCCAGATCCTCTCTGGTAATCAGAAGGGAGCTCTGGAGAGTATCAAGGTCCTCAAATCCGAGGCTGAAACTCCGGCACTAAAGGGCAGCGTCAGCATGATGGAAGCTATGTATCTGCAGAAGCTAGGCAAGTACAGCGAAGCGGAGAGCAAGCTGAACAGCGTCAATCTGCAGAGCCTCCCGCAGCAGGCTGATATCTATTTTCATCAGTTAAAGGCCGCCATCTGCGAGAAGAAATATCAGCAGAGCCATGATAATCAGGATCTGCTCAAAGCCTATCAGGAACAGAAAATCCTGTTAAGTCTGGTCAAGGGACCTGATTACAAGGCCACCCTGAGCCAGTGCACCAATATTCTCGCGCATCTTGACCCGGCGGAGCTGTCAAGACAGCTGAACACCAGCCGCGACCAGCTTGACAAGGGGTTCTATGAATACAGTCTTATAAGATCCTCGCAGAGCGGCGCGCTCAAAGACAGCCTGCTTGCAGATCTCAAGGTTAAATATCCTAACCATCCGGTGCTCGAGCTGGTCTCTGTGGGCTATACTCCTAAGAGCGGGCCACAGCCATCACAGATGCAGCCTGCCGGCAGTCAGAATGTCACCGGTCTTCAGGACGGCGACAAGGTTGCCGTGCTGCTGCCGCTGACCGGCCGCTTTGCCGGAGCCGTCGGCAACCCTGCCCGTCAGGGCATACTCGCGGCTCTGACAGCTCGCCAGGCCCAGCTGAACGTGGTGTTCTACGATACCAATAAAATCAACCTCAGCAATATCGTCTCGCAGATCAATGGCGACGGCACCAAGCTCATCATCGGCCCTATTCTCAAGCCGGAGGTGAATGCCCTCAATCAGGCTCACACCACCATTCCGTCCATTGTGCTCAATCAGCCTGAAGTCGTGGCTTCAGGCCAGTGGTACTTTGATCTGGGCCCTGACTATGAGGGCGCTTTAGCTGCCGTCAAGATGCTGCAGGATGGCAGACGCAGTCCCGTGGTGATCTCAGGCAAGGATAAGGGGTCGGTGCGTGCCGTGGACAGCTTCAGCCGCACTCTTTCAAGTCAGGGTCTGCACGCCCAGGTCTGCACCTTCACTGATCCTGAAATGGTCAAGGAGTCTCTAAGCTCCTGCCCGATACAGGCAGCCGACGGTATCTATATCCGGGCCTCCGCCAAGGACGCAGCTGCACTCAAGACGCTGATCCCTGCTGACAGGCAGGTCTATCTGACCGATATGAGCTATGAGGGCTACAATAATTCCGCGCAGGAATTTGCGCTGCAGGGTGCGATCCTTGGCGACATGCCGTGGCTGCTCACCGACAGTGCGCTCAAGGAGTCCTTCATGAAAGCCCTGCCTAAGGCCAATGCTCAGGCTCAGCGCATTTTTGCCGCTGCCTATGACAGCATCAACCTTGCCTACAGCATGCCGCTGCTCAAAGAAAGTCCGAATGATGTGCTGCATGGTTTAAGCGGCGACATCAGTCTTGGCAGCAATGGTCTGATTGAAACCTCCCCGCTCTGGGTGAATCTAGGACAGAAGCGCTAGTCAGGGCACCTCGCCTGCTAGAGCTTAAAAACACATGCTGCGGCATGTGTTTTTTTTGCACTAAAGTCTAGCTATAGCGTTTGACAAAGGTGCTCCCTGCCTCACGCCTGACCCAGGGCACCTCCCGATAAGGCGCGCATGCTGGCGCCTTAGAGTCTTTATGATCGCAGCCAAGCTTGCCGTCAAGTACCTTAAGATGCTCACCCAGCACATAATGCGGCAGCCTCGCATACAGATATTTTGCGTCGCTTAAAAAATAGCTCACCTCTGAGAGCATCAGGCGCGCATCCTTAAGACACAGCGCCTCATCCTGACTATGGTAGAGCGCCCGCATCATCATCAGAAACATACTCTGCAGCGTGCCATAGAGCGTATAGCCAAAGGCCTTGGTGGCAGCGTGCTGATTGAGCAGCGAGATAGTCTCAGAGATGGTCTGCATCAGCTGCACATAGCCTAACCTGCTTGCAGGTACTTTTTTGAGCAGAGCTTCAAGCCTGCCTACAGTTTCTGCAAATTCTGCCTTGTTAAGATCCTGCTCAAGCTGCTTTTCAGACAGAGGCAGACTCATGGTCAGCTCCTCTTTAAGATAATGTCTGAAGCGCTCCTTATCTATGCACTCAAGTGCGGCAAACTCCTGTTCAAGCTCCTCTGCATGCTTTGGCCTGGTGCCTTCAAGTCTGGCGCCGTCTGAGCAGTTGACGCACTGAACATGAGGTAAAAACTGGCTGAGCAGATCCTCAAACATATGGATGGAGAGCAGGTAGAGCTTGTTGGTGCTGACCTTGCCGCCAAAATTGCCGCACACCTCAGTGCTCAGCAGATAATTGCCTCCGCTGTCGCTGCCGGGTCTGGCATAAAACTTCGACTGCTCGGAGTGCATGCGCGTAAAGCCCACCTTTTTACCATTGTCAATGCCAAATAAATACAGACGCCTGAAGCCTAAATGCAGAGCCCCCGACAGTCCCATATTGCCGACCAGAGGATTGATCATAATGGCCGGACGCCAGTTTTTAAGCTCCTCATGAGCATGCACTGCCATCCAGTAGAACGGCTCATCCAGCTTGGCAAATAAAGCCTGATGTTTAAAGAGCCGCAGCACCCGAGGATGCACGACGTCGGTCGCCAGCAGGGTTACCTTGTCAAAAAAGTCAGGATCATAAATGAGCTCAAGGCTATAGGCCACCTCCGGGGTACGCTCGGTACAGCAGTAAAAATCCGGCACGATGCCCGCATGATACAGACAGTCTAAAGCAGTGCCGCAGGCAAAAATCAGCGCCTGATCCTGATGGCGGCGGATAAAGGCAAGATCCTTGTCAAGAGATGGTCCTGAGCCTACAAGAAAAACCGGTCTGTCCCGGTATTCATCAGACAGGATGCGATCCTGCCTCAAAAGTCTGGCCTGTTGTTCCAGGGCTCTGGCGCCGTGGCTTAAGGCAAAGAGATGATCGTCAAAAAAGCCCAAAGCCTGAAAATTACGGCTATAGTCACGCTTTAAGGCCTCTTTAAGCCTGCTGATGGTCTCTGAATGATAGTGCACATAGTTAAAGCAGAAGCCTGACAGAAAGCGTCCATGCAGATCATAGAAGGCATAGAGATTGGCAAACAGCTCCTGCTCAGAAACTCCCACCAACAGCTTGATCCCGGAGTTGTTTTCTGCCAGAAACTTTAGCAGCGGAGCCCAGTTGAAGGCGTGCAGCGAGGCATAAAACAGATCGGCATTAGGCTCTACTATGACGAGGTTGGCAATCTCCACCTGAGAGTAGAGAAAATCCAGCTGATAGCCAAGACCTAAGCCCAGCATGACACAGTTAGGCAGCGAGCCCACGCTCCTGGGAGTCAGACGATCTTCTTTAGGATAACTGTTGGTAAGCGTAACGCAGGCATTGACATAACGATAATGGATCTGTCCGTAGGGATCAGGCTCATTGCGGTACTTCACCTGCTCAAAGGGATGCTCATCAAGATAATGGCGCACCTGCTCTTCACAGAGTTTGAGCGGATCTTCAACCTTGTAGAAAACCTCTTTGCGATCTGTAAAGTAGAGGTTGGGCACTCCGTTATGAGTGCAGAAAAACTCGAGAGCCTCACTTGGCTTATAGGCGGCAAAATGACGGGCAAGTTCCGGCATATAGCGGGAGAAGGCCGCCATATTTTCTGAGAAGCGCTGCAGGAGCATCTTGCGCATCTGCTCCTGCAGGATACTTAATTCCTGATATTCTTCAAGATCAGCCTGAGAAAGGGTAGCACCTGGCTTATCGGTCATGTACGGCTCATATTGTTTACCATTCCATAGCTGCGGTTAGCCTTGGAACTCTTATGCAGACCAATCAGCTCCTGTCTGATTTTCTCCCGCTCTTCAGTCAGCGAGGCAATCAGTGAGCGGGCATATTCGCTGTAGGCCTGAGCAAAGGACAGAAATTCGTCACGTCTTTCGCTGGGCATGCCAAGACTCGTGAGCGTCTTCACGAGCTCAACAGATTTTCTTCCCATACTCTGAGCATCCTCATAGCGCTCTTCGGCAAGCGCGGTCTGCATGGCCTGCTCAGTCTGCTGCAGTACTGCTACAGCTTCATCAAAAGTCATAAAAAACTCCCTCAGGACTTTTACAAGTCCCGTTGCTTCATTCAAGCTTCAAACTGTCATTTAAATCCTGCCTGAGGCTAGGACCGGTTTGAAGGACTGCTCGGCAATCTGTTCTGCGGATCGTTTGGAGCGGGCTTCCTGCTGTGCCTGTATAGGCAGAGCATCCCAGGCCTCCTTGATCGGCATAAATACGCGCAGCGCCTCATCTAAGGGTTCACAGGTCAACTTAATCGAAGCATCTGAAATTTTATCAATGATAAAACAGTATAAGTCATACAGGCTCTGGGCTAAAGACTCATTTACCGAAAAATCCAAGGTGCTTTTCAGATTTTCCAGAATGGCAGTTGCCGATGAGAGCTTTTTGGCCTTAGTCTCCAGATCTCCGCGACTGATGGCACCCTTGGCCTGAGCGATGCGTTCAAAGATCCCCTGATAGAGCATTTTGGTGACTATATAAGGATCAGCTACTGAGATTTCAGCAGTCAGACTGGCTTTTTTATAGGCACCGATTTTATTACCGTACATGGTGTGCTCCTCTGCTTTTCAAGTGCATGGCAAAAAATTGCCACAATCACGTACTCAATCTAAAAGAAGCAAAATCGATGCCAAAAATTTAGGCGCGCAGTTCCTGCTGCTGGTTAAAAAATACAGTATGGCGGGCCTGACGGTGTTCACGCTGACTTTTTAAGAAAAAACGCCGTCTGTGATTACGGCTTAGAGCAATACTGCGGTGCAGCGCATGCGGAGATTTTTTCACGATGAAACCTCGGTGATGATTTTACGGCTTAATTATACCTCTTTTACTGCCGAGGAGAAAAACGCATTTTTGCCACGTGATTTTAAGGCTGTGCTAAAATAGCCTCAGTTTTTTTACCTTCCTTATTTATCGCAGAGGATCTTCGTCAGATGGATATCATTCACGGCTCTGCCGCTCTCTCAAGCTTCAGAATCGATAAACTTAAAGAGGCTTTAAACGCCCAGGGTATTACAGTTGAAGCGCTCAGCACCCACTATGTTCATTTTGTGGATGTGAGCGAGCCTTTAACTGACAAGGAGCAGGAAGTCCTAGCTCACATTCTCACCTATGGTCCGAAAATGCAGGAACAGCTGCACGACGGTGCATTACTCTTGGTCGTACCGCGCCTGGGCACCATTTCTCCCTGGTCCTCCAAAGCCACTGATATCGCGCATAACTGCGGTCTTATGAAGATCAACCGCCTCGAGCGGGGTATCGCCTATAACTGCAGGTTCTCTAAAGAACTGACTGAGGCACAGCTTGAGCAGTTCAAGGCGCTCATTCATGATCGCATGATGGAGGTGGTGCTCACAGACTATGCGGAGGCACAGGCGCTCTTCAAGCAGCAGACTCCCGCCCCATATCAGACCGTACCATTGACCAGCGACGGCCTTGCGGCTATTGAAAAGGCCAATGTGGAGCTGGGACTGGCCTTAAATCCTGAGGAGATGCAGTATCTGCTGGACTCCTTCAAGGGCCTAGGCCGCGATCCTACCGATATTGAACTGTATATGTTTGCCCAGATGAACTCTGAACACTGCAGACATAAGGTCTTCAATGCCGCCTGGAATATCGACGGACAGGATCAGGAAAAATCGCTGTTTGGCATGATCCGCAATACCTTCAAGACCCATCCTGACTATGTGCTGTCAGCCTATAAGGACAATGCCGCCGTGATGGAAGGCTCCAAGGCCGGCCGCTTCTTCCCGGACAGCAACGGGCAGTGGGAATATCATGTCGAAGACATGCCGATTCTGATGAAGGTCGAGACCCACAATCACCCTACCGCCATCTCGCCTTTCCCTGGTGCAGCCACGGGCTCAGGCGGTGAAATCCGTGACGAGGGCGCCACCGGTGTCGGCTCAAGACCTAAAGCCGGTCTGTGCGGCTTCTCTGTCTCCAACCTGCGCATCCCGCATGCTGTCAGGCCCTGGGAGCATGATTTTGGCAAACCCTCGAGAATCTCCTCTGCGCTGCAGATTATGCTCGACGGTCCTTTAGGTGCGGCAAGCTTTAACAATGAATTTGGCCGGCCTAATCTGTGCGGCTATTTCAGAACCTATGAAGAGGAAGTGGAAAGCTTCAACGGCCGGGAAATCCGCGGCTATCACAAGCCGATCATGCTGGCAGGCGGCTGGGGCAACATCAGACGCGAGCATATTCAGAAGGATCATATCGACCCGGGTGCCAAGCTGATTGTCTTAGGCGGTCCTGCCATGAATATCGGACTGGGCGGCGGAGCAGCCTCCTCCATGAACTCTGGCACCTCGAGCGAGGATCTCGATTTTGCCTCCGTGCAGCGCGGCAATCCTGAAATGCAGAGACGCTGTCAGGAAGTCATCGATGCCTGCTGGAGACTTGGCGATCAGAACCCGATTATGTTTATCCATGACGTAGGTGCCGGCGGTCTGTCCAATGCCATGCCGGAGCTGGTGGCAGACGGCGGAGTAGGCGGTCACTTCCAGCTGCGTGACATTCCTAACGATGAAAAGGGCATGTCTCCTCTGCAGATCTGGTGTAACGAATCACAGGAGCGCTATGTGGTCGCTGTGGCCGCGGATAAATTCCCGGTCTTTAAGTCCTTCTGCGAGCGTGAACGCGCTCAGTATGCCGTGATCGGCGTTGCCACTGAAGAGCGGCGCATTGTGCTGGAGGATGCCTTCTTCAAGAATCGTCCTATCGATCTGCCTTTGGACATTCTCTTAGGCAAGCCGCCTAGAACCCATAAGGTGGTCAAGAGCAGCAAGCCTCAGTTCAAGCCATTTGACGAGTCCGGCATTAAACTCAGTGAAGCTGCCGAGCGGGTACTGCGCCTGCCGACCGTGTCTGAGAAAACCTTCCTGATCACCATCGGTGACCGCTCCGTCACCGGTCTTACCGCCCGCGATCAGATGGTAGGTCCCTGGCAGGTGCCGGTTGCCGACGTAGCTGTGACCTGTGCCTCCTATGACACCTATCATGGTGAGGCCGCGGCCATCGGCGAGCGTACGCCGGTCGCTCTGATCGATCATGCCGCCTCCGTGCGTCTTGCCGTAGCCGAGGCGATCACCAATATCGCCGCAGCGGATATCGGTGAGCTCAATCGCGTCAAGCTCTCTGCCAACTGGATGGCACCAAACGGGCATCCGGGTGAGGATGCGGGGCTCTATGAAGCGGTTAAGACCCTCGGTGAGGAATTAGGTCCTGAGCTTGAGCTTACCGTCCCTGTAGGCAAGGATTCCATGTCCATGAAGACCACCTGGCAGGAGAATGGCAGAGAGAAGAGCGTAACTGCCCCGCTCTCGCTTATCATCTCAGCCTTTGCCCGCGTTGAGGATGTAAGAAAGACCTTAACTCCGCAGCTGCAAACCACCTGCGGTCAGACCAAGCTTATCTATGTTGACTTAGGCGACCGCCGCAACCGCTTAGGCGGCTCGGCCTTAGCCCAGGTCTACCGTCAGCTTGGCGATCAGTGTGCTGATTTAGACAGCCCGGCCCGCTTAAAAGGCTTGTTTGACTCGGTGCAGTTCCTCAATCAGAAGGGCAAGCTTCTGGCCTATCACGATATCTCCGACGGCGGCCTGTTTACCACCATCTGTGAAATGTCCTTTGCAGGTCACGTCGGTCTCAGATGTGAAATCGGTCTGCTCGGTCAGGATGATCTGGCCATCCTCTTTAGCGAAGAGCCTGGTGCGGTGATGCAGGTCAGAGCCGCGGATGAAGAGCTCGTGCTCAATGTGCTCTCAGGTCACGGCCTTGCCAACTGCGCCTTCACCGTAGGCTCCTTAAGAGCTGATGATCGCATTGTCTTTACCCGCGACGGCCGTGAGGTACTCAGCGAGCAGCGTTCCAGACTCAGACAGATCTGGGCCGAGAATACCTATCAGATGCAGGCGCTGCGTGATAATCCGCAGTGCGCTAAAGAAGAGTATGACGCCAAGCTTGAAATGGATGATCCCGGCCTGTTTGTCAACCTCAGCTTTGATCCTAAGGAAGATGTGGCTGCCCCTTATATTGCCAAGGGCGTGGCGCCTAAGGTTGCGATCCTGCGTGAGCAGGGCGTCAATTCCCAGAGCGAGATGGCCGCTGCCTTCAACCGGGCAGGCTTCAGCTGCATCGACGTGCATATGAGCGATATCCTCAGCGGCAGAGTCAGCCTTAAGGACTTCAAAGGCTTTGCTGCCTGCGGCGGCTTCTCCTATGGTGACGTGTTAGGTGCCGGTGAGGGCTGGGCCAAGACCGTGCTGTTCAATCCGCAGGCCAAAGAGGAGTTTGACAGTTTCTTCAAGCGTCAGGATACCTTTGCCTTAGGCGTGTGCAACGGCTGTCAGATGATGGCCACGCTGCGTGAGCTGATCCCGGGTGCAGCCCTGTGGCCGCGCTTTGTGACCAATCTCTCCGAGCGCTTTGAAGCCCGTTTTGTTGAAGTTGAGATCACCAAATCTCCATCCCTGTTCTTTGACGGGATGGCAGGCTCACAGCTGCCGATCGTCGTCTCCCATGGTGAAGGACGGGCAGAATTTGGCAGTGAGGAACAGCTTAACAGCCTCAAGGAGCAGGGGCTTGAGGCGATGCGCTATATCGACCATCGCGGTCAGGTGGCCAGCACCTATCCGCTCAATCCTAACGGCTCGCCTGAAGGCATTACCTCAGTTACCACCCCGGATGGCCGCTTTACCATCATGATGCCGCATCCTGAGCGCGTGATGCGGACCGTGGCTAACTCCTGGCACCCGGATGACTGGGATGAAGACAGTCCATGGCTGAGAATCTTCAGAAACGCCCGTAAGGCTATCGGTTAAGCTTTACAGACGGCAAAAGCCCCGTGAGTATCAAGCTCACGGGGCTTTTTTATAAAAAAAGGTCAGCCCCCAAGTCTGGGGCTGACCCAAAGCGATGACTAAATTTATTATTATTTTACTAAATAACCGCCATCCACCGGGATAATCGCGCCGCCTAAATAGTCAGAGGCGTGAGAGCTCAGGAAGATCACGGTGCCCTTCATATCTTCACCACTACCCCAGCGGTGGGCCGGGATGCGATCAGTGATCTGCTGATAGCGCGGATTATTCTTGTCAAGCAGCGCCTCATTCATTTCCGTGGCCATATAGCCTGGAGCGATGGAATTAACGTTGATGCCTCTGGCAATCCAGTCATTGGACAGCTCCTTGGTCAGCTGCGTTACGCCGCCCTTGGCTGCGGTATAGGCAGGTACTGTCTGACCGCCAAACCAGGAGACCATGGAGGCAATGGTGATAATCTTGCCATAACCTTTCTTGAGCATGACCTGAGCGGCTTTCTGACAGAGGAAGAACACTGAATGCAGATTCACATTGATCACCTCATCCCATTCATTTTCAGGGAAGACCTCGGCACTGTGACGACGCTGAATGCCGTGAGCGGTGACCAGAATGTCGAGATCTCCGCCTAAAGCTTTGAGGCAGTCATCAAAACAGGTAAAGCAGTTCTGGCGCACTGAGAGATCAGCTTTAACGCCATGGCATTTAAAGCCCCGCTTGCAGAAATCCTCTGCCACGCCGTAGACCTTGTCAGAAGTGCCGACAATCACGACCTCGGCGCCTGACTCCATCAGGCCTTCAGCCATACCATAGCCTAGTCCGCGGGTACCGCCCGTGACGATAGCCTTTTTTCCTTCGATATCAAATAACTTATTTACCATTTTTCATTCCTTAAATTTGTCTAAACTAAATTACCCAGCCAGGTGGACAGGCCCGGCACAAAGGCAAACAGCAGGGCGCAGGCAACTTCCACTAAAATAAACGGAATCACCTGCGAGGAGACCTGTGAAACCGGCTGCTTGGAGATCCCGCAGGAGACGAACAGCGTGGTACCAAAAGGCGGAGTGGCCTGTCCCATGGCGAGCAGGAACACAAAGACCAGACCAAAGTGCACCGGATCAACGCCGAACTTTAAGGCGATCGGGGCCAGAATCGGGCCTAGAATCAGATTGGTGGCGCCTACCTCGAGGAACATGCCGCAGATGGTCAGCAGCACCACAATCAGCACCATGAACATCTCAGGACTGCTGGCGACTGCCATAAAGGCCTCTGTCACATACACCGGCACGCGATAATAGGTCAGAAGATAGCCAAAGATCTGAGCGGTGACCACCAGGAACATGATGTTGGCAGTCGTCACTGAGGAGCTTTGAATAATCTCCCAGTAGTTCTTGCCGCTGAGCTCGCGATAGATGCACAGACAGACGAAGAAGCCATAGAACACAGCCACTACCGCAGATTCAGTCGGGGTGAAAATGCCGCTGTAAATGCCGCCTAGGATCACCACCGGCATGAGCAGCGCCCAGACTGCACTTCTGAAGGACTTCAAAAAGCGCAGGAATGAGAAGCCGCTCTCTACCGGGAAATTCTCGCGTTTTGCCTTTACATAAGCCCATGCGCACAGCGCAATACCGCAGATAAGACCAGGCAGAATACCCGCCATCAGCAGCTTTGCCACCGAGGTATTGGTGATATTGCCATAGATCACGAACACGGTTGAAGGCGGGATCACGATCCCCAGAGTACCGCCGATGGCCTGCACCGCAGCCGAATAGGACTTAGGATAGCCGCGCTTGACCATCTCAGGGTACATCAGTCCGCCGATGGCTGCCGTGGTAGCCACGGACGAGCCGGAGATGGCCGCAAAGAAGGTACAGGCTACGATGGAGACCAGGGAAATACCGCCTGAAATCCAGCCCACCAGCGTATCGGCAAACTTGACCAGGCGTCTTGACAGACCGCCTTTGGCCATAATATCGCCCGCGAGAAAGAAGGCCGGGAGCGCCAGCATGGAGAAGTTATTGCAGCCGGCAAACATCTTCTGGGTAATCAGCGACATGGAGAGATGCGGATCGATGGCAATAGCCACCACGATGGAGCCGCCTAAAGCCCAGGTAATCGGCATGCCGATGATCATGGTCACTGCCAGGGTCAACAGCATCAAAATCGCAGAAATAGCCATCTTTAATTCTCCTTGCTCTCAGCTTGAGGCTGCTTTAAGGCATCATAGAGCTCAAACAGCGAGGCAATGGCAGAGAGCAGAAAGCCGATGCCTAAGATTGCATACATGATCTGCATCGAGATCCCCATCGCCGGAGAGGATTGCGAGGCAGAGGTGACAATCATGCCAAACGAGCTGTAGAAGAACACTACCGTGATCGCTAAAGCCAGAGCACAGCGCAGGGCGTGCAGCCACTTGTCATACTCAGGCTTGAGGTAATTATCGATAATATCGATACGCACCAGCTGCTTTGAGGTGATTGCCAGATTCATCCCCATCAGAGTCAGAGTCACGTACAGATAACGCGACAATTCTTCTGACCAGGGAATGGAGTAAAACACCAGATACCGAGTTGCAGTCTGCACAAAGATCACGGTCATCATGACAATCATGCACACGCCGATAAAGGCTCTGACTCCCAACTGCACTCGGTTAAAAACGACGCGCAAACTCTCCATAACTCCCAGCTCCTAAACTTATTTGGCCAGAGCGCTGATCTTCTCGGCCATTTCCTTGAAACTAGCGCCATATTTGTCACGGACACTCTGAGTCTTGCTGATGAACTCGCTCTTCTCAGGATAGGTCACCTTCATGCCCTTAGATTCGAGGTTGGCAATCGCTTCCTTATCCATCTTGCGGGACAGGACACGCTCATCTACAGAGGCCTTGGCCATCGCCTCATTTAAGATCTTCTGATCTTCAGGCTTAAGCTCGTTCCAGACCTTAGGCGAGAACAGAATGAACACGGTTGAATAGCAGTGCTCAGTCATGGCCATGTGCTTGTTGACCTCCACCACGTTGTTCTTGTCGATAACCGTGGCCGGATTCTCCTGACCGTCAATGGCACCCTGCTGCAGACCGGTATAGGCATCTGACCAGGACATCGGCACCGGATCTGCGCCAAGAGTGGCCCAGAGATCCTGATGGATCTTGTTTTCCATCACGCGAATACGCATGCCTGCCACGTCAGCGACTGAATTGACATCCTTGACTGAATTGGTCAGATTGCGGAAGCCTGACTCCCAGATGGCAAAGCCGTGCAGATTGGTTTTCTCAAGCTTGTTTAGATATTCACAGCCGATATCGCCCAGAAACACCTTATCGGCATGCTCGGTTGAGGTAATGGTATAAGGCAGATCAAAGACGGCAATGCTTGGCTCAAAGTTGACCAGCACGGACTGGTTCACCACGGCCATGTCCAGATCTCCTGCCTGCACGCTCTCCACATTTTCACGCTCTGTACCAAGCTGACCGTTGTGGAAGGTGTGAATCACAAGGTGGCCTTTGCTCTTCTCGGCTACATCCTTGGCAAACTGCTCAAGGCTCAGTCCGATGGCGCCATCGCCTGCTGAGGCCTGAGCAATTCTCAGTTCAATGGTATCAGCCTGTTTTTCTCCGCAGCCACTCAAGGAGCAGACTGCAGCAACTGCTAAACCTAAGCTCAATGCTTTAAACTTCTTATTCATAACAATACTCCTGATATGCAAAAACTAAGGTAAAACTAAAGCTCCGTCCTGACCTCTGGTCTGAGTCCAGGTCGTAACTTCATCATGATTCGGATATTTAAGGGCCTCCTGCTCGTTAACTTCGATACCAAGGCCTGGCTTGTCATTGGCATAGACATAGCCTCTGCGGAATTCAGGCATGCCCGGGAAGACCTCAAGCAGCGCACCCTTTTTCTCGTTCAGCTTCTGGATGACAAAATTAGGCGGCTCAATGCCTGACCATTCCTGGACCCCAAAGTTCACCGAGCTTAAATCTAAATGGATGTTGGCAGCATGCCCGACAGGTGACATGTCACCTGGTCCGTGCCAGGCGGTTCTCACCCCGAACTGCTCGGCAAAGATGGCCAGCTTTTTAGCCGGAGTGATGCCGCCCAGCTGGGTGATATGCACCCGAATAAAATCGATCAGACGTCTGACAATTAGAGTGCGGAACATGGCCTCATTGTTAAACAGCTCTCCCTCCGCTAGAGGCGTTGATGTGAGCATGCGCAGCTGCGCAAAATATTCAACCTGATTGACCGGCAGAGGGTCTTCAAGGAAGAACAGCCGATAAGGCTCCAGGGCGCGTGCTAGCTCCAGAGCTTCAGCAGGACTGATTCTTTCATGCACGTCATGCACGAGGTCAATCTCAAAACCAAGTTTCGCTCTGAGCTCCTCAAAGAGCTTGACCGTCTTTCTTATATACTCGCGGGAGTTTAGATAGATGCCAGGATAGGCACCCTCAGGTGCGCTTCCAGGAGCTTTAAGATCAAGCCCTCCACCATATCCGCCTGACTGAACGCGCAGATGCCTGACGCCCAGTTCGCGATAGTAGGAGATCTGCTCGCAGATCTCCTCGACACTGGCACCATCCACATGACGATAGACAGGCACGCCTTTTCTGACTGCTCCGCCTAGGAGCTGATAGACCGGCATAGACGCCATCTTGCCTTTAATATCCCAGAGCGCGAGGTCGACTCCGGCAATAGCGTTGTTCTCCACGCCTCCATCCCGCCAGTAGGCGTTCTGATGCATAAGACTCCACAGCTCCTGGATATCGGCCACATCTCTGCCAATGAGCAGCGGCTTTAAATAATCCAGCAGATAGGAGGTTACCGCCTTATAGCGATAAGCAAAGGTGGCATCGCCATAGCCGTAGAGACCTGGCTCGGAGGTTATAAGTTTGACCACCGTCAGGTTGATGCCTTCAGGTGCGGTGTTGATAACCTTTAGATCTTTGATTGTTACACTCATCTTTGTCTCACTTGTTAGTTGTCTGACAAATATTCTTAAAAAAAATAACTGCTTATTTATCCGAAATTTTATCCAAAGCATCCTGCAGATGCAGGGTCATGGCTTCCCAGGCGGCCTCGGCATCATGACTCTCTATCGCCGCAATAATCCTTTGATGATGCACAAGTCCATGTTCAAAACCAAACACCAGATTGGTATCCTGTGCCACCTTTACCGTCGCGGCAAACACATCGGTCAGGGCAAGGCCAATCAGCTCATTGCCGCAGGCAAACCCCACAATCTTGTGAAATTCAAGGTCCGCCTGAATAAAGTTCTGCGGGTTATCGACCGAATCCTGCATATGCTTAAGACTTTTCTGCAGTTTAGCTATAAGCTCAGCATGCGCTTTATTCTTCAGGGAGGCGCACATCCTGGCTGCATAGGGCTCAATCAGCAGTCTGAAGCTTAACAGCTTGTTAATGTCGATATAGTCACGATGTGAGAGACTTGAAAAACTGTCTTTAGTGCTCCGCACATCATTAGTCATCAGATAGCACCCTTTGCCCTGCTCTGCCTTTAGAATGCCTAAAGCGCTGAACCTGCTTATCACCGTACGCAAAGAGGCCCGTGACACGCCTAATTCTTTGGTCATCACCGTTTCAGAAGGGATCTGCTCCCCGACCTTCCATACCCCGGATTCAATCTGGCTGCGCAGATAATCACTGATCTGTGCGGTAACGGAAGTTCTTTTAATAACGGTCATGTTTAATCCTTGTCACTTGTCTGACAAGTTAATTATAGGAGATTTTCCCGGTCTTTTCGTGATCTGGATCGCTCTTTCTTGTTTTTATAGGTCCTGCTGCATTCAGCTTATTGATCTTGCAGTATTTATTCTTGTATCGCAGCATTACAGCTTAAGCTAAACTTAGTCAGCATGTCTGAGAGGGCAGGCTTGGTTAAAGGAAGGCGCATGGACAGCTCACGCAGAAAAGGCATCCTCATGGTGATTATCGGCTCCTGTATGTGGGGAGTGAGCGGCTGTGCCGGTCAGTATCTGCTGCAGCGCTG
>JAILLS010000080.1 GCA_024693025.1 Succinivibrio sp.
TTAAACAGGAGCAGATTGACTATATTAAATTAGGCGGAGTGCGTCCTAATCCGACTGATGATCTGGTTTATGCAGGAATAAAGCTCTGCCGCGCAGAGCATATCGATTTTGTGCTGGCAGTAGGTGGCGGCAGTGTGATTGATTCAGCCAAAGCCATTGCCGCAGGTGCAGTGTATGATGGGGATTTCTGGGATTTCTATGAAGGTAAGCCTGTAGAAAAGGCTTTACCGGTAGGTACAGTTTTAACCATCTCCGCAGCAGGCAGTGAGGGCTCTCCTGATTCTGTGATCACCAAACTGAACGGTATGTATAAACGCGGTGCCACAGGCGAGGGCATGCGTCCGGTGTTCTCCGTATTAAATCCAGCCTTAACCATGACGCTCTCTGATTATCAGACCGCCTGTGGTATTACCGATATCATGGCTCATCTCTATGAGCGCTATCTTACCAATACGCAGCAGGTTGAGACCACCGATCGGATGATTGAAGCATTACTGCTGGCCATGAAAACCGAAGGGCCTAAGGCCATGTCAGCTAAGGATGACTACGAGGCCCGCGCCAATATTATGTGGGCAGGCATGATGGCACATAATAATTCCTGTGGGGTGGGCAGATCTCAGGACTGGACCAGCCATGATCTTGAGCATGAATTATCCGCCCTGTATGACTGTGCCCATGGAGCAGGTCTGGCGGTGGTCATGCCGGCGGTCTTTACCTATAACCTTGAACATGATGTGATGCGTTTTGCCAAAGTGGCAGTCAGAGTCTGGAACTGCGAGATGGATTATGACTGCCCTCAGCGTACCGCCAAAGCCGGGATTGAGGCTTTCAGAAACTTCCTGACAGGTATCGGCATGCCGAAAAATTTCAGTGAGCTGGGGGCTAAGGCCGAGGATATTGATACACTGGCGCATAATGCCTGTTACGGCAATGGACGGGATGGCAGTCTGGGTGGCTTTGTAAAGCTTAATGAGCAGGATGCTAAAAACATTTATCGCCTGATGCTGTAAGCTAGGCTTTCCTGAGCTTCTCAGCTGAAAGTCTGGTACTTAGCACCATTGAACCCTTAACATTCTTTGAAAATTATTACTGTGATAACAGATTGCAGTGCTGGAGGCTGTTCCAGCACTGATCTATTCTGTTTCTCTCACGGTCATGACAAAACCTGAAAATTTTTTGTGCAGAGATACGGCAGTCGCCTGTAAAAGCTGGATTGCCGGTCTTGAATGACGTGGTCTGTAAATAAAAAAGCAACCATAAGGTTGCCTTCTAAATCTGGTGCGCCCTAGTGGACTCGAACCACCGACCCCTACCGTGTGAAGGTAATGCTCTAACCAACTGAGCTAAGGGCGCTTTACGGGGCACATTATAATCGACATTTTCACAAATTGCACTATTTTTTTATTTTTTTTCCAATAAATGTAGCTGCTCCTCAGTTTTGCTTAGTTAACTCACAGTATTTTAGGTAAAATTAACTTAATTTTCTGAATTATGCAGAGGCACAGCTGCAGATAGACTAAGAAGCAAGGAGTTGTTGATGTCTTTTCAAAGTATTGTTATCGAGCCTTCAGACGGACAGGCCATTGAGATTGATCATAATGGCAGATTAAAGGTTCCTGATCGTCCTATTATTCCTTTTATCCGTGGTGACGGCATTGGGCAGGATATCACTCCGGTCATGCAGAAAGTCGTGCAGGCGGCAGTTAACAAGGCCTATGGCGGCCAGAAACAGCTGCGCTTTATGGAGATCTATGCCGGCGGACGCAGTACAGAAGTTTATGGAGAGGGTGTGTGGCTGCCTGATGAGACTTTAGAATTCATTAAGAAATATCATGTGGCGATCAAGGGCCCGCTGACCACTCCGATTGGGGGAGGGATCCGCTCTTTAAATGTGGCCCTGCGTCAGACTCTTGATCTGTATATCTGCCTAAGACCGGTCCGTTATTTCAAAGGGGTGCCAAGTCCGGTGAAACATCCTGAACTTACCGATACGATTATTTTCAGGGAAAATGCTGAAGATATCTATGCCGGCATCGAGTGGGAAGCAGATTCTCCTGAGGCGCAGAAGCTTATAAATTTCCTGCAGGCCTCCATGGGCGTGAAAAAGATTCGCTTTTCAAGCCACTGCGGGATCGGGGTGAAGCCGATGAGCAGACAGGGCACGGAGCGCCTGATCAGGGCCGCGATCAACTATGCCCTCGAACATGATCGCAAATCTGTGACCATAGTGCACAAAGGCAATATCATGAAGTTCACCGAAGGTGCCTTCAAGAAATGGGGCTATGCTCTTGCCGAGCAGGAATTCGGCGCCAAGGTGAATGACAAGGGGGTATGCTCTCTGGTAAACCCGAAGACCGGCAGGGAAGTGGTGATTAAAGACTGCATAGCCGATGCCTTCCTGCAGAATATTCTGTTATATCCTCAGGACTATGATGTGGTCGCGGCCATGAATCTGAATGGTGACTATATCTCCGATGCACTCGCCGCTCAGGTGGGAGGTATCGGTATTGCCCCAGGCGCTAATATCGGCTCTGAATGCGCTATTTTTGAGGCAACTCATGGTACTGCCCCAACTATTGCTGGCACCGGCAAGGCTAACCCTGGCTCTCTTATCCTGTCAGCCGAGCTGATGCTCAGACATTTAGGCTGGAATGAGGCGGCTGATCTTATCGTCAATGCCCTGGAGAAGACCATTGCTTCCAAGCGGGTTACCGCTGATTTTGCGCAGGCCATGGACGGCGCCACGGAGCTGACTACCGAGGCCTTTGGCGATGAAATAATCTATAACCTCTAATCCGTATGCACCTCAGCAGTGTGACTGCTGAGGTGTGCTTCCTGTCAGTCTGGCATTCTGAGTCTTGCAATCATAATTCATCGCCAAAAATCGTTTTTTGATTAAAATAAATCAGTATAATTTATAAATATCCAATTAACTCAAATGATTATTTGATTATTTTATATCTAAAAAAATGAGCGCAACGGACTTGTCTACACTTGGGCCTGAGTTTTTAGTTTAATAAAATGTAATTAAATTTCAAATAAATATTTTTGACAATTAAAAATATTTTAAGTTTCGCACAAGATTTTAGATTTCAGCGGATTTTTCACAATAGCGTGCTTATAATCACAAATAATCAAATTTGCGCTTTTTTAATCAAAAGTTTTAATCTATACTTTAGTCAGCTTCACTGAAATAGTCTGTATAAGTTTTACTTAAACTCTTTTGGACGAAGCTAACAGGCGCTAAAGCCACTTTTTACGTTATACACATTAAAAAAGGAAATTAAGGAGTTTATCTCATGAAGATGTCTCTTACCAAATTCGCTGTAGCAGGTATGATTGCTGCTTTGCCTCTGGCTGGTGTCAATGCTGCTGAAAAACTCAGCGGACCTGTAAATCTGACCTTTGCTGCACAGGAAGTAGGTACTGCTGCTTACAACTATGCAACTGCCATTCAGTCAGTGATGCTCAAAGAGCTTCCACAGGGTTCTAATATCACCATTACCACTACCTCTCCTGGCGGTGTAGGTGCTCCAATCATTGTTAACAAGGGCGCAAAGTGCGATGTTGTGATGTCAAACTCTGCTCCTGCCAAATGGTCTAAGGAAAGCGGTATTCTTGGCAAGCCAGCAACCCCTGAGATTGCTGCTATTGCCGGTGGTTTAGGTCACGACTTCATCAACGTGATGTTCACCAAGAAGTTCGTAGACGAGACTGGTATTGACTCTGTTGAGAAACTGGTTGAGAAGAAATACCCGGTTAAGCTCGTGATCAAGAAGAATGGTACCTTAGGTGAGCTTTCTGCTGAGAAGGTGTTCGAAGCTTTAGGCGTAACCTTTGATGATATCAAGTCCTGGGGCGGTACTGTTGAGAAGACCGGCGGTGACGCCATCAAGTCTGGTCTGCAGGATGACCTCTATCACATGACAGTTGACCACATCGGTGCCGGTCAGTCCAATACTACCGAACTGTGCATGACTCATGACATGGTTGACGTACAGTTAGCTGATTCAACCTTAGCTAAACTGGTTGAAATGGGCTATGACTATGTAACTGTTGAGCCAAACACCTGGAGAGGCCAGACTACTGCCATCAAGACTGTTGGTTCTCAGCAGTTAGTACTGGTTCCAACCAATATGGACAATGCCGTGGCTTACACCTTAGCTAAGGCCATCTGCGAGCATGCAGCTGACTTAGGCAATTCCGTGGCTGCCATGAAGTTCTTCAAGCCAGAAGTTGCTGGTGCCAAGGCTGTCGTCGGTATCGATCTGCACCCGGGTGCAAAGAAATACTACGAAGAGAAAGGTTACAAGGTTGACTAATCTTTAATCAGCAGGGGAGACTATGAAAGTCTCCCCTTCCTAAATAATCCAATCATTTTCAATCATTTTATTTCAGGGGAAACAAGATGTCAGGGGATTCTAAACTTGATATCCGGAAGATTGCGATCATTCTAATTACCATTGCATTCTTTGGTTTTCAGATGTACTTAGCTTTGGTCAAACAGTTGACTCCAATGCTCCAAAGCCCGCTGCATCTGGTTTTTGCACTCTCAGTAATATTTCTATATCTGCCTGCAGACAACCTGTACAAGAAAAGATTAAAGGCTAAAGCTGAACTTGAAGGCCGTCAGGTTGAGGCAGCAGAACTCAATAAATACAGTTTTGTCAACTATATCGATTTATTTGCATTCGCCGGCATCGCTTATCTGTTCTACTATGTCTGTACCAGTTATGCAAGGCTGCGCGACTTCGTGCCGTTCATTGATGAAGTTCTGACCATCGATATTCATATCATGGTGATCACCATCGTGCTCTTGCTTGAAGCGGTCAGACGTTCCTTAGGCATGATCCTGTTCCTCTTCATCATCATGTTTATCGTGTTTGCCTGGACTTCTCCATATCTGCCGGGCATTCTCTATACCAAGGCTTTAAGCACTGCCCAGTTCCTGGATCAGTTCACCATCGGTATGACCATGACCGAAGCCGGTGTGTTCGGTACTCCGTTATATACCTCTGCTTCTGCTCTGTTCTACTTCATTGTGTTCGGCGTGTTCTTCTCCTCCTGCGGCGGCGGTCAGTTGCTCATCGACATCGGCATGAAATTCTCCAATAATTCTGCCGGCGGTCCAGCTAAAGCTGCCGTGATCTCCTCAGGTATGATGGGCATGGTGTCAGGCTCTGCCGTGGCCAACGTGTCCACCACCGGTGTGATGACCATCCCGATGATGAAGAAGGTGGGCTATGCTCCTGCTGAAGCCGGCGCTATTGAGGCTGTGGCTTCAACCGGCGGTCAGATTATGCCTCCTATCATGGGTGTCGGCGCCTTCATTATGGCCGAGATGCTGGGTATCAGTTACTTCTCGGTGGCCTGTGCCGCTATCATTCCTGCCGTGGCTTACTACTTCGGTGTGTTTGTCCTCGTCACCTATATTGCCAAAAAGCGTGCGGTCAAATCCGGTACTGCCGAGGTCAAGATCGACATTAAACAGCCGATTCTGCCGCGTCTGTATTTACTGCTGCCGGTTATTCTGCTGGTAGTCTGGATTATTTCCGGTGCCTCTCTGATGCGTTCAGGTATGGTTGGTATCGGCTCGGTCTTAGTCTGCAATATCATCTCCAAATATGTGTCAGGCGGTATCAACTATGTGGGACTTAAAGAGCTGGCCAACTGCTGTCTGCGCGGTGCCAAGCAGTCTGCTGAAATCGCCATCCCGACTGCAGCCTGCGGTATCATCATCAACGTGGTGACCGGTCAGACCTCTTTAGCAACCAATCTGTCTTCACTCATCGGCTCTCTGGGCACTGACTATCTGTTCGTTGCTCTGTGTGTAGCCATGGTCGGCTGTATGCTCCTCGGCATGGCTCTGCCTACCGTAGCTGCCTACCTCGTAGGTGTGATTCTGTTCGTGCCGATTATCCGTACCTTAGGTGTAGATGCTCTGTGCGCCAACATGTTCGTGTTCTACTACGGCATTATGGCTCAGATTACTCCTCCTGTATGCGTAGCTTCCTATACCGCTGCAGGTATTGCCGGTGCTGATGCGATGAGAACAGGTATCAATGGCATGCTGTTTGCCCTCGTAGGCTTTATGGTACCGTTTGTATTCATTTATAATCCGGCCATTCTGCTTGAAGGCACAGTACAGGAGATTATCATCGGTGCAACCCAGCTCTTCATCGGTACTTACTTCCTGGCTCTGACCATTACCGGTTACTATCGGACCTTTATGCCAGGCTGGATGCGTGCCATGACCTTTATTACAGCCTTATGCTTCATCAGTCCGGATCTGACAACCACCATCGTTGGTTTGGGTCTCGGTGTGTTTGCCTTAGGCATTAACTTCAAGATGGCTTCTAATCAGCCAAAGGTGTCAGCATGATTTTAGATAAAACTACTAATATAAAGCTTTATGCTTCACTGCTGCCTAATCTGCAGGCAGCTTTAGATAAGATTGCCTCCTTAGGCACCAACCCTGAGCCTGGCCGTTATGAATTCGAAGGCGGCTTCTTCATGGTGCAGAAGGGCACCACCAATCCGGTGGAGAATGGTGACTTTGAAGCTCATCGCAAGTATATCGATGTGCAGATCATTTTCTCCGGCAGTGAACTGGTGGTCTGGGATGATATAGACTGTCTTAAGACTACGGAAGTCTATAACGCTGAGAAGGACCGTGAGATGCTCGCAGGCAAGGTGGAGCATATCTACCGCATCGACGAGGGCATGTTCTGGGTGGCCTTCCCGTCCGACGCTCATAAGGCCTGCAAACATCAGGGCAGTCCTAATGAATTTGGCAAATATGTGGTTAAGCTCCCTGTAGCCTAAAGGAGAAATGGAATGGCCTATCGAATTTTACCGCGCCTGACTCCGGATGGGGCTCTGTATGAGAATCAGAATCTCAACACCGTGGAAGCTATGCTGCAGCCGGGTCCTTACAAGACTGCCCATGCTCCGGCTCTCTTAGAGCTTGAGAATGGGGATCTGCTGTGTGCCTGGTTTGCCGGCTCCTTTGAGGGCAGTCCTGACGTCAGCATTGTGTGCGCCCGTCTGAAAAAGGGTGCCGATGCCTGGGAAGCTCCGGTGCAGATCTCCAAGGATCCGACCCGCAGCGAGCAGAATCCGTCCCTGTTTATGGGACCGGACGGGGCAGTGTGGGCGATGTATACCGCGCAGCTTGCCCGTACCGCCGGCAAGGATAATATGCAGTACACCTCACAGGTCAGAGTGCAGAAATCCAGAGATGGCGGACAGACCTGGTCTGATTATGAGACCATGTTTGCCAGGGAAGGTACCTTCTGCCGTCAGCCGATTCAGGTGTTAAGTTCAGGCCGCTGGATCTTTGCCAACTGGCTGTGCACTGATTCTGCCAGCGGCTTATCGGGAGATCCGACTGCCCTGCAGCTGTCTGACGATCAGGGTAAGACCTGGCGTCAGGTCGATATGCCGGGCTCTGCAGGCCGTGTCCATGCCAATGTGGTAGAGCTTGAGAGCGGCAGGCTGTGCGCCTTTATGCGCAGCCGTGAAGCTGACTTTATCTATCGCAGCGAGTCAAATGACAACGGGGAGACCTGGTCTGTGCCGGTGCCGACTCCGCTGCCGAATAATAACTCTTCAATTTCTGCACTGAAGCTTAAAAGTGGACGGATTGCCATTGCCTATAATCCGACCCATACGCCTAACCCGGTAAAAGGTCAGGCTGCCTGGCCGGGGCTGCGCTGCCCGGTGGCGATTGCCTTATCCGAAGATAACGGAATCACCTTCCCGCTGGTGCGCAATCTGGAGCTCGGCGAGGGTTATGTAGGCGAGGAAAACTCCACTAATAATCGTCAGTATGAATATCCTTATCTGATGCAGAGTAAAGATGGCAGACTGCATCTGGCCTATGCCTACTCTGACAGAATCGGTGTGAAGTACGTATGCTGCACCGAAGAGGATGTAATGGGTAAAAAACGTGAAAAGGTAGGGCTTTACAACCCGACATCAGCTAAGGTCTCTTAGCTTTAGCTGAAGTTAAACCTCTCTGGGCTTGTGCTCAGAGAGGTTTTTTCGTTTCTGGCTGCCTGGATTTTACATAAACCTGCCTCTCTGTACTCTTTAATCAGACTCTTGCGGTTGGCAGTGCTGAAAATGTACGGCATCTGCCAATACAGTCTTAATGCCTTGTCATAGCGTCAAACAGCTTTCTGCCACTGCTCATCCTGATTTTGCATCTTGCTACCTTGCTGGTAGCTGCTAGTGCTCATATAGAGCGGCACGATCTGATGGCTTGCTGCCTGCATCTGTTCCTATCTGCACTCTGCAGAAGGCGCAGAGCCTGGCAGTTAAGTCTTGTTGTGAGCTGCCTCTTATGTCGCCTTATACAGAACAGATACATATAAAAGAGAGAGCTGTTGTAACTTAAGCTAGGCCTGTGTCGTCAAGGGCAGGATCTGGATAGGGGAGTACTTATGGCTGAGCTTTAGGGCAGAGGAGACTGCCTTGATAAGAGTCAGAGGATGGGCATAAAAAAGCCGCCCGGTGAGGACGGCTTGACCTTAACTTAAAGAGAAATTAGACCTTGAATCTCTCGACCATTTCCTGCAGAGAATTGAGGTTCTGTACGGAGTTGTTAACCGTATTCTGAGCAGAGCCGACCAATTCGCCGAGGTTCTGAGATTCAGCAGTAATACCCTGCATGTTAGTGGAGATTTCAGAGGTTGCCGTGGTCTGCTCTTCAGCAGCGGTAGCAATCTGAGTAATCTGAGAGTTAACCGCAGATACCTGATCGATAATGTTGTGCAGCATGTCCTGAACGGCGTTACTCTGGGTAGCTAAGCTGTCCATATTGGTTAAAGACTGCAGCATGGAATCGTTGGCAGAGTTTGCATCGTTCTGAATCTGACCGACCATCTTGATGATGTCCTGAGTGGAAGTAGCGGTACGGGATGCCAGAGCACGAACTTCGTCAGCCACCACAGCGAATCCTTTACCAGCTTCGCCTGCACGGGCAGCCTCAATAGCTGCGTTCAAAGCCAGCAGGTTGGTCTGAGAGGCAATGTCCTCAATGGTCTGCACGATGACGCCAACTTTCTGGGACTGATCCACAAGTTCCTTAATCTGCTCAGCATCTTTCTTGGTCTTGACCACCTGAGCCTGAATGCTGTTGATAGTGTTCTGCACTTCGTTCACACCGCTCTCGGTAGTGGCATTGGCCTCATCGGAAGTTGCAGCGGCACTCTGACAGTTCTTGGCAATATCTGAAGTGGTGGATACCATCTCGTCGGAAGCGGCAGCCACGGTAACGGCCTTGCTTTCAGTGGTCTGAGAAGAGGTGTTGATCTGCTCGGTGATGGCATGAATTTCATTGAAGTCGCTCACAGCTCTGCTGACGGAGCCTTTAATCTCACCCACCAGGTGATGCAGCTGAGAACGCATCTTTTCAGTAGCATTGATGAGGTTGGCAAATTCATCCTTGCCCTTAGCCCCGATGGAGACAGTGAGATCACCGTTGGCAATAGCGGTGGCAGCCTTAAGGGCGGTATTAAGATTTCTGATAGTATAGTTGGTAACTGCCATGGCAATAATGATGGCGATGATACCTGAGAGAACCAGCAGAATTAAGGTAGCATAGAAAGGCCACATGGAAACGTTTTCCTCAATGGTGGCGGTAGCATTCTTAATCTGCTTTTCGTTGATGCGATCGATCATGGCCATAGCCGTGCTCATAGATTCATCAATTACATCATTATAGAGAGCATCCAGCATTTCTTTATTCTTAGCATGAATGGCATCTACGGTCTGAGGCATAATAGCCACGATTTTGGCACCGGCTTCCTTAATCTTCTTAGATGCTTCTGGATCAGTGGAGCCCTTGAGCTCATTGATATACTTCATCATCTCTTCGTATTTGGCCTGCAGCCCCTGCATATCAGCAGCTTCAGGCTTACGGCAGGCAAGATAGATAGCATCGTCAAAGCCTTTCATGGCCATGGAGACGTTGTGTGTTCTGGCATGACGGGTGCTGAGAATCAAATGAACCTCGGAGGCTGCTGAATTAAAATTATTAATCAGAACCAGCGCTGAGATACCAATAATTAAAGTGAATAAAATCACGACCAAGAAGCCGCCCATGACTTTAATCTTCACTGACATATTTTGAAACATCTAGATGTTCTCCTCTTTAAGTTTATTGACTAGGATTTTAAATATACAGATCCTATAACTGTATAAAAAATAAAATAGTTTGAATTGATAAAGCATAAAAACTGAGCAACAAAATATGAATCACTTTGAAACACAGAGAATTCATCAATCACTATTCCTAACGGATAGTTTCGTTCTTTTTTAAAGGATTCGCAACTTTGAATGTCAGTTTTGTAGGATAGATCATCAATTTTTTTAACAAGATCAGGTTTTTTTTAACTGAACAGCGCTTTTTTGCTAAAAATTGCCTCTTCTTGAACAAACAATTCAGCCAATAATTTTGAGAAGTAAGGTTAGTTGAGATCGGCACGCATCCGGTATCCGGTGTCCATTTCAATCATTTTGAGCATGATTTTTGCGAACAGCGGATCAAACTGGCTGCCGATGCCTTTTTCCATCTGTTCCTTGACCACTTCCTGCGGCAGACAGTCACGATAGCTGCGTTTGGAGGTCATTGAATCATAGGTATCAGCCACACAGATGATGCGGGCAAGTCTGGGGATCTGATCGCCCTTAAGACCTTCAGGATATCCTTTGCCGTCATAGCGCTCGTGATGATAGTGGGCCCCGATGGAGAGTGTGGGGTTAATCTTGATGAGACTTAGAATCTGCCAGCCGATGGTAGGGTGGGTTTTGATGGTTTCATATTCTTCATCAGTAAGCTTGCTGTGCTTATTGATAATCTGCTCATTGATGCCGATCTTGCCGATATCATGCAGCAGCCCTGCGTAAAAGACATTCTGCTGTTCTTCCTCAGAATCCCCGCTGATACGGGAAATCGAGCGTGAATATTTGGCCACGCGCAGCGAATGACCGCGCGTATACTGATCTTTAGCATCGATGGTCTGAGCCAGAGCCATGACCGTTTCATTAAAGAGCTGCTCATTGGCTTTTAAGCGCTCTTCAGCTAAAGCCGTCTGCTTTTTAACTTCCTCGTGCAGACTTCTTTGCAGATAGGAGAATCTCAGATGATGGTACATGCGTCCGATGATCACATCGGTGGTGAAGGGTTTGTGAATAAAATCCGTAGCGCCGCGCTTGAAGGCTTCTGCCTCAAGCTCAGGCTTGATGATGGCCGACATCATGATGACCGGTACGCTGGCATAGCTTGGTATTTTGCGGATTTCTTCAAGCACCTCCATGCCATCGATTTCTGGCATGTTGACATCGAGCAGTACGAGATCAATTTCTTCTTTTTTGAGGATCTCAAGACCCTCCCTGCCGGAGAGAGTGGTGAAGAGACTGGTTTTAAAGCTGAGATCTGCTGACAGCATGCGATTGACAATTTTTAAAATAAAATTGTCATCATCTATAACCAGAATGGAAGATTCGCGTAACTGTTCCATTTACTTCTCCAGCTGCAACCAGTTTCATTCTACCTAAATAGTACTTTGCAGGATATGAAATAGGTAGAATTTTTTAAGATTTAAAAAAAATGCTCAGTTTTAATGCAGAGCTTAGATATTTTGCGGCTGTAAATCCTTGAGGGCTTGAGCATAAGCATTATAGGTATTCTCATCAAAGAGCACCCACAGGATGCGCTCAAAATCCTGAGGATGAGAAGCTAGATAGGCGCTGACCGTCTTAAGGGCAACCGGGGCAGCCAGACTGACCGGATATCCATATACTCCAGTGGAGATTGACGGGAAGGCAAGACTTCTGATCCCATGGACCTTAGCTAACCTAAGGCTGTGCTCATAGCAGCTTTTAAGCAGCTGTGCTTCCTGGGCCTCACCGCCATGCCAGATGGGACCTACGGTGTGGATGACATAGGAGCAGGGCAGGCGATAGGCAGAGGTGAGCTTTGCCTCTCCCGTGGCACAGCCGCCTAAGGTGCGGCATTCAGCCAGAAGCTGCGGTCCTGCGGCACGGTGAATGGCGCCGTCGACTCCGCCGCCTCCGAGCAGCGTGCTGTTAGCGGCATTGACGATGGCTTCCACCTGATGATCTGCGGTGAGATCACCTAACACTAGTTCTATCATAGACTCTCCTTATTGGCCAGGGTACTGTGGGCCTGCAGCGCCAAAAGCAGCTGTCTTAGAAGCTCCAGGCGCGAGCGGGTCGGACTTTCCGGCAGGTTATAGCGCAGATTGTTCTGTCCTGAGATGCGGTATTCGTTATGCTTGCAGCTGGTCACCAGCAGGATGAGATAGTTGGGATCGATCTTATGCTGAGCTCTAAGCTCAATGGTACCGCCTTCGCCGTCGCCTGAGATTCTGACAATGCCCAGCGCTCCGGCCTGTTTTTTCAGCCTGCTTATGGCAAAGAGATTGAGGGCTGCATCCGGCAGCAGACCGAAGCGGTCGATAAGCTCCACCTTGAGATCCTCATACTGTTCAGGGCTCTCGCAGGAGGAGAGGCGCTTGTAGAGGGACAGGCGCGTGTTGATATCTCCGATATAGGTGTCAGGCAGCAGGCAGGGCAGATGCAGGTCGACATCACATTCATTGAGCGTCAGCTCCTGCAGGGACGGCTCACGACCTTCCTTGAGCGCCTTGACTGCATGCGCAAGCATTTCCACATACAGGGAAAAGCCCACCGATTCAATCTGACCTGACTGTTCGACTCCGAGCAGATCGCCAGCCCCTCTGATCTCCAGATCATGGGTGGCCAGCACAAAGCCTGCTCCGAGCTCTTCAAGCGAGGCAATGGCATCGAGTCTGAGCTTGGCATCCTTGCTTAAGAGCTTTTCTGGCGGAGTGAACAGATAGGCGTAGGCCTGATGATGGGAGCGTCCCACGCGGCCGCGGATCTGATGCAGCTGCGCCAGCCCCAGCAGATCCGCGCGGTCAATGATAATGGTATTGGCCGTGGCCACATCCAGGCCGTTTTCAATAATGGTTGAACAGAGCAGCAGGTTGAAGCGCTGCTGATAGAAATCGCGCATCACGCGCTGCAGCTCACGCTCCGGCATCTGCCCGTGTCCGATGCCGATTTTGGCTTCAGGCACCAGCTCTTCAAGCTGCCGCTGTTTCTGATAGATGGTGGACACGTCATTGTGCAGATAGTAGACCTGTCCGCCGCGGCGCAGCTCGCGCAGAATAGCTTCCCGGCAGATCTGATTGGACTGCTGCATGACAAAGGTTTTGACCGCGAGGCGATGCTCAGGCGGCGTGGCGATGATGGAGAGCTCGCGCATGCCTTCCATCGCCATATTCAGCGTACGCGGTATAGGGGTGGCGGTCAGGGTGAGCAGATCCACGCTGGCACGCAGCTCCTTGAGCTTCTCTTTCTGCTTGACGCCAAAGCGGTGTTCCTCATCGACGATGACGAGCCCCAGATGCTTGAACTGTACGGACTTGTTTAAAAGCTTGTGGGTGCCGATGACGATATCGATGGAGCCCTGCTTGAGCCTCTCGATGGTTTCATTCTGCTCTCTGACCGTCTTAAAGCGGGACAGTCCCTCAACTACAATCGGGGTTCCCGCAAAGCGTTCCTTGAAATTCTCATAATGCTGTTCTGCAAGAATGGTGGTTGGTACGAGGACGGCCACCTGATAGCCGGCATTGGCCACCACAAAGGCGGCGCGCAGCGCCACCTCGGTTTTGCCAAAGCCTACATCGCCGCAGATTAAGCGATCCATCGGCTTGTGCTGGCTAAGATCGTTGAGAGTGGCGTTGATGGCGGTGAGCTGATCAGGCGTCTCCTCATAGCTAAAGCCTGAGGCAAATTCATCTAAGGCCTTGAAGTCAACGGGGAAGGCCATGCCCTGTCCTGCTTCACGGCGTGCATAGAGATCGAGCAGCTCGGCTGCCACATCCCGCACCTTCTCTGCCGCCTTCTGTTTCTTCTTGCCCCAGGTATCGGTGCCGAGCCTTGAGAGCGGAGGATTTTCACTGCCGCTGTAGCGTGCCACCTTATTGAGAGAGGTGATCGGGATATTGAGCATATCGCCGTTCTGATATTCGATGGCCAGAAACTCGCCTTTTACTCCGCCGATGACCATGGTGCGCAGACCGCGGTAACGTCCGATGCCGTGATCAATATGCACTACCACCTGTCCCTCGGTCAGCTGCGAGAGATTTTTGATCATGGCCTCCTGAGAGAGGGCGCTCTTGTGGCTGCGCTGCCGCTGCTTTACCGCCTTATAGCCAAACAGATCGTTTTCGGTGAGCAGAGCAAGTTTTGCGCTTGGGGCAATAAAGCCCCGGTCATAGGAGGCAATGGAGAGCTGCAAAGGCTCCTTGCGCTCCAGGAAGTCCTCAGTGCTTGAGGCACTTGTAATCCCGAAGCTGTCTGTAAGAGCCTGAGGCAGAATCTCGCGCAGAGTCTGACGGCGTCCTTCTGAGATAGCGGTCAGAAGAATGCGGCCCTGATTTTGGATAAAGTCAGTGACAAAGCTGATTAAACCTGCAGCAGTGCTTTTGTCCTGCGGGATGAAGGCCATTTCAGGCACAGGCTGAAAATCAGCATTGTTGATGCCGCGTCTTTGCAGCTCCTCAGCACTGAAGGGTGCCTGTCTGAGTCCGATAGTCTCAAAGGAGCCAAGCTTTTTGTGCAGCTCCTGCGGGGAGAGAAAGACCCTGTAGACCTCAAGCGGAGGGTGATCGGCAAGGCCTTCATTGGCATTAAAGCGCTTGTGGGCTTCAAGATCAAAGTTCTGCGCTGCCTGCTCCACATCTTCTACTGTAATGAGTGCGGTTGAGGGAGGCAGAAAATCGAGAAAGGAGTTCTGGCCGGCAAAAAACAGGGGCAGATAATACTCAATGCCGGCAGGGATCGCACCTCTGCTGATGGCCTGATAGATGACATGCTCACGCAGATTGACCCCCGGGAAGGCATCCCGGTAATTGCTTCTGAAGATGCTGATGCTGTTTTCATCGAGCGGATATTCATGGGCCGGCAGGAGCTCAATTTTATCAAGCTGCTTTAAAGAGCGCTGCGTTTCCACCTCAAAGGTGCTGATGGAGTCAACTTCATCATCAAGAAAATCAATACGATAAGGCTCATCGCTGCCCATCGGGAAGAGATCCAGCAGTGAGCCGCGCAGCGCAAATTCGCCATGCTCAAGTACCTGATTGACTTTAAGATATCCATGTCTGACAAGCTCTGCACTGAGCGTTTCGATATCGCGCTGATCGCCTTTTTTTAAGATAAAGCTCTGCGCCCTGATGTAGTCAATCGGACACAGCCTCGGCATGATGGCATTGGTCGAGGTCAGGATGATGCCCTGTTTAAGATAGGTTACGGTGGAGAGCAGCTTGAGGCGTGCGGAGATAATATCCTGATGCGGAGAGAGCTGATCATAAGGCAGCGTCTCCCAGTCCGGAAAATCATAGATAGGGATCTTCGGACATAAATAGAATAAATCCTGCTTTAGGCTCACCACCATAGCAGGATCGACACACAGCACGAGAAGAGGCGTGGCTCTCTGCTGCGCAAGGCTGGCAATGGTCAGAGCAAGGGCAGTGCCTGGCAGATTGCCAAGCTGTTTTTTCTGCGTAGAAAATTCAAGATTGGTTTTTTTACTAAAAAGCTGAGATAGTTGCATGAGGATATTCTAAAGGGCTCTAAATCATATCCCCATTATAGCAAATTATAAGTTTAGCTGCCCTGCTCGGCAGTCCCTGCCGGCTCTTCAATCCTGCACAGCTTATAGAGCTCTTCGAGGTGTTCCTGCTCTGCATGCAGTGAGCGCTTGAGCCTGCTTTTCTGCCGGTAGCGGCGTTTGGCCAGAGCCTGCCGCTCCTCGCTAAGTGAGCTCTCCTGCGGGCCGTAATCGCACAGATCCTCAACACGGTAGGGATCCCGTGGCTGATGCTCAGCGACTACCTGAAAGTGACAGACGTTGAGCTTTTCACTGTCAAAGAAGTCCAGGATCTCAGACAGGCAGTCCTGGCCCTGCCCGAGGTGTCTGCAGTAGCAGCTGCCAAAGCGCAGTGTATAGTCACAGCGCAGCAGCAGGCCATAAACCATATGAATCTCTCCCTCAATACGCAGAAGATACCAGCTGTAGACGGCGCGCTCTCCGGTAAGCAGCAGCAAGCCCTTAGGCTTGCAGTAGTTGATAAAATTATCATTGATATTCTTGTCAGCTGAGCTTACCAGCAGATCAAAGGTTTCGACGAGAAAACGGTGGACCTGACCGTCTTTTACCACCAGCAGGCCGTAGTCTGTGGCAAAGCAGGGACTGTCCTGCTCATTGACGCTAAACTGTCCGCTGTAGAGCTTCTGTCCAAGTCTTGCATTCAGGTAGTCCGGTACATAGAGTTCTCTTGAGCGCAGCGGATTCTGATCGGCAACATCCCAGATATCCGCATTGGCAATATAGCTCTTAACCTCAAGCGTGCCGTCGATGACCGCCTCGGGATCTGTAGTGAGGTTCTTGAGCAGCCTGAGAAACTCCGTAAGACAGGGCAGAAGCAGACTCAGACCTAGGGCCTTGCGCTCCTTATGCGAGATGCCGCGGCCGTTTCTGAAGGTGAGGCTGTAGTAGGTCTGACAGTGCCTGTCTGTAAAGGCTGCAAAGCTTTCCTGGCGCGGCTCCCACAGCTCCTGATCTTCACCTCTGACCTCAAAGTCGGTGAGCAGCTTGCCCAGATCATGCGCATAGGCCTGATAGATGATGGCGGCCTGATAGAGTTTGGCCTGAGCCTCATTGTAGAAATTGGCGGCGAGCAGCTCCTCCTTATAGGTGCGCAGCGCTCTCAGACAGACTCTTGAGGAGTGCAGAAACAGACCGCCGCTGTAAAAATCATGGACTCCTTCTGAGGCAGGCAGCGCTCCCATCAGGGCGGCAAGCTGCTGCAGCAGAGGCCGGATGCCGTTGTGCCATTCGGTCTTGCCAAACAGCGTCATAAACTGCATGGCCTGTAAAACTTCTGCGGCACGCCCGAGGAGCTCGGCGGTGGACAGCACAGGATAGAAGCGCTGTCCATCCTCATGCACGGTAAAGATCACCTTGGCCTGAGGAGAGAGAGAATCTTTGCTGCCTGGCTTGGGGCAAAGAGCGGGCTGTTCCTGAGCAGGCCTGCGCCTGACTAAAGAGAGGGCTGAAAGAAAATGCTTGAGCTTTAACATATGTTTTACCTGATTAAAGTGGACTGATGCCGCGGCGGTTGATGACAAGCGCCGGCAGCAGCATCAGATAGATTATGACAAGACAGGAGCCCAGGCCTAAAGTCTGCAGGCGTACAAAAGGCTGCAGTACATAGATGGGCAGCAGCACCCGGGTAAGCAGGGTGAGCAGATAAATAAGATATTTCTGGCTGAAAAGACTCTGATGGCAGTAAACTGCGAGCTTCTGCAGATAGGAGTAGAGCAGCAGCGTGACCAACAGCCAGCCGGGCAGATAGGGCAGCAGGGCAAGCGGTGGCAGCAGCAGGCGGATGATGATAAGGCAGAGGTAGGGATAGAGCGAGCTAAATTCTCCTGCACAAAAAAGCAGCAGAGGACTTGTGTGCAGCATCTTTATCCACGCTAAGGCCTGCTCAAGATAGACTTGGCTGTAGAGACTTGCAGCGGCCTGAAGCTCAAGGTCATAAAGCGTGTTAAAGTCAACAAGCTCAAGAGTGCCTAGAATAGAGCACAGTATAAGAAAGAGGGCGAACGAGAGCAGACCGTGCAGACGGCTGGTCAGAGCAAACACTATTGCAGACATCAGGCCTCCTCGGTGAGCGCTTGAGCAAAAAGCTGAGCCCTGGCCCCGGGCAGAGAGAGCTTAGGCAGCAGAGGGAGATCCTGCTTTGCCTGACGCTCTGCTTTAAGATAGGGAATGCAGCCTTTAAGGCAGCGTCCGTCGCTTAAGGCCGCGACATATTCAAGATCGGGCAGCAGGCCGAGGCAGTCTTCAGGAAACAGCGGATCGCTTGCTTCACTAAGCTGTCTGCTCACCGTATCGCGCATGCCGTCAAGGTCACCCTTTGCATCAGACACAGTCAGACTGGAGGAGCGTTTAAGCAGGGTGGTTTTAGGCAGTCTTGCGCAGACTGCCTGCTTGCTGCGGCTGTCTATAACCCTCAGCGAGATGAGATTGTTGCAGTTGCCTAAAATCTGCGTGGCAAGTCCCGGAGCCTGACTGCGCGTCTCAAAGTCAGCTAGGGTCTGAGTTGCGATGGTGATGGCAAAGCCTGCGCCGCGGGCTTTGTTCAGCAGCTGTATCAGCTCTTCACTGACTACTTCCGAGGCCTCATCGATAAACACACTGACCCGCTGCGGCTGCTCATCTGACTTATAGCGCCTGCCGGCAGAGGCTGACAGCTGACTGAGCAGAATGCGTCCTAAGGTCTGTCCGAGCAGCGGATCGGAGAGCGTATCTAAAGCTGCGTAGAACACGAGATTATGTCTTAGGATCTCTACACAGGAGAGCACCGAGCTGTCCTGAGAAGAGAGCAGGCGGCCCAGTCTGCCGCTGTTGAGCATGGTTAAAAACGGCAGAATGCCCTGTGTCACCTTGGCGTAGTAGTTGCTGTCACCATAGCAGGTGTTCATGAGATCGCACACATAGGCATATTCAAAGGGCGTACTGTCTAAAAAGCCCTGTTCCTTGCTCCATTCAAGCAGGCCCTTTAAGGTTTCATACTTAGGAAAGCTTTTGTTAAAGACTTTTTTGAGATAATCCTTAAGCTTGTCATGCTCAGGCTTTTCAGAGCGGGTTTTTAAAAACAGCACGAGCTCGCGGCGCAGGGCTTCAAGATTACCGGTAAGCGCGCTAAGCGAGTGCGGGGTGATCTTCCGATGATTTAAAATCAGGGCCTTGCAGGCCACGCTTAAGGCCTGATGGGCATAGGCCTTGAAGCTTGAAGCGCTGCCGCCGCCTGGCAGCTGCGAGACAATGCGCGTGGCAATCTGATTGGCGTTTTCACATACAGCCAGGAGATCAAAGGCACAGCTTTCTTCATCATGAGGGCAGAACAGCCGGAAATGCCCCGGCCGGTAGCGCTCACAGGCGCTGACAAGATGCTGCTGCAGAGTCCTGTCATGCTTGGGATCAAGCACTATCACGCAGTCACCGCGCAGAATAGCCTGACAGCAGAGCAGGGCAAAAGCCGTGGTTTTGCCGGAGCCCGTGGTGCCAAAGAGCATGGTATGGCCGTTAAGATCTGCAAGATTAAGCCATAAAGGCTGCAGCCTTTGTTCAAGATGCTGCAGCACAGGTGAGCCATGGCCCGTTCTGTTAAGGCCTGTCATGGAGAGAAAACCGAGCCTGCGCATCTCATAGAGCGTGCGGGTATGCTGAGGCGTAAGCTCAAAGCCTGTCCCCAGATAAACCGCGGCTTTATGCTCTGAGAGCAAAGAGGTCAGCTCACTTATGCTAAGCTTTGCCTGTGGCTTGCTCAGAGCGTTTACTAAGCGCAGTTCTGCCCTTAGTTTGGGGTAGAGTACGAAAAGGGTTAAGCTTAGAAACAGCGTGTTGAGTACAAGCGCAAGAGGACTTTGAAGCGAGATTAGATAGTTGAGGCCAAGGGCCGGCAGGCAGAGGCCCAGAGTCTTCACTGCCACAGGGGCGGCATAGGGCTGCTGCGTAAAGGGCAGGGCGGTGGTAAGGTGATTTAGGTATTGCATATTCTCTCTAAGTGTTAGGTGACGGAGAGTGTAGACCGCTTTAGCTTTGCGCAGATAAGTTGAGGTTAGAAAGGCTCGGAATTAACAGCCTTTTAGGACTAT
>JAILLS010000043.1 GCA_024693025.1 Succinivibrio sp.
CCGAGGCCTACAATACCCGCGGCTGTGTGTATAAGATGATGGGCGATCTTGACAAGGCAAGACAGGATTTTAAGCACACCCTGCAGCTCAATCCTGATCACAGCGATGCTAAGGAGAATTTAGCGAGCCTGAAGTAAGGCAGAACTCCAGGAGCGGTTTACGCTCTCTTCTGCTTTTTTAAGCCCTGAGTTTAGGTACTCAGGGTTTTGTTTTTTTTAAGCTGTCCTGCGCCTGACACCTTGAGTGCTCACAGCCGGCGAAAATCCGCTATAATTACAGGTTTAGCATCAGCGCCATTTGAGCGCATTAACACTAGATCAGGATTAACCATGCATAATCTTACGCGTTTACTTACGGCCGGCTGTCTTGCTCTGTGCCTGCATGCTGCGCAAGCTGCGCACAGCAGCTACAGCCCGATGTCACCGCGTGCTCTGGTGGCTGAGGAGAGTCACAAGGCTCACAGCTACGGACTTACAGTCCTGCCGGGCAATGCTCTGGACAATTTTGAGCCGATTGGTCGTAATGTGGCCTGGACGGTCAGCTATAACTTCTTTGACAAGATTATTATGCGCCCTATAGCGCACGGCTATGCCTATCTGCCAAGTCCTATCAGGACCGGCGTGGGCAATTTCTTTGGCAATATTGATGATCTCACCAGTACCGTCAATCATGCCTTAGGCCTGGGCTTTAAGCAGTCAGGCCTGTCGCTTAGCCGCTTTGCCATCAATTCCACCATCGGTATTTTCGGCCTGATTGATGTGGCCTCCTATATGGGCCTTGAAAGAGACAATCTGCCCATGCCGGTGCTGCTTGGACGGGCTGGCATGGATCAGGGAACTTATCTCATCGCTCCGATAGGTCCTACTTCGCTTAGAGATACCCATGGCTGGGCGGTGGACAGATGGCCTTACTATCTTATTACCGCTCCCTGGATTACGGTGGTGTGCTCAGCCGTCAAGGCCGTGCATCAGCGCTCCAAGTTCATTGATCAGGAAGAGCTTATCGATAATGCGGTGGACCCTTATGCGCAGATGCGTCAGATTATCCTGATGTATGATGAGGGGCAGGTGCATCCGAATGCCGCGGCTGAAGACACCAAGGAGCAGCTGGATGCAGATCTGCTCGATGAGATTGACGGTTAATTTACACAGGATAGGGACACATGCAGTCACAGGAGCTCACCACATTAAGAGAGCAGATCGATAAGGTCGACGAGGAACTGGCCTCCATTCTGCAGCGCAGAGCTGAGCTGGTCAGACAGGCCAGCGCCGCCAAGCAGCTGCAGGGGGCAGAGGCCTACAGCAGAGAGCGCGAGCAGGAGCTGATGCAGCACTGTGCGGTGCTGTCTGAGCGCTATCAGCTGCCGCGGGAACTGCTTGAGGATCTGTTCAGACGGATTCTGCGGGAGTCCTATCGCAGCCAGGGGATCGGGCAGTTTGCCTGCACCTGTCCCAAAGAGCAGCTTGGCGACGTCGTGATTGTCGGCGGCAACGGCGGCATGGGCTCACTGTTCAGAGCCTATTTCGAAGGCTCGGGCTATACAGTGCATGCCTTTGGCAGCAGGGGCTGGGCCGAGGCTCCAGCTTATCTTGCCACAGCGAAAATTGTGATTGTGACCGTACCGATTGATCTGACCATTGAGGTGATTAAAAGACTCTCTCCGCTGCTGCGCAGGGACATGATCCTCTGTGATTTCACCTCAGTCAAGGCTCCGATGGTAGAGGCGATGCTCAAGTATCATGAGGGCCCGGTGCTAGGTCTGCATCCTATGTTCGGTCCGGATGTCAAAAACCTGGTTAAGCAGGTGATCGTCACGGTGCCGGCCCGCGGACGGGAGCAGAGTGAATTTCTGGTCAGACAGTTTGCCCTGTGGGGCGCAAGGATTGTGGAGTGCAAGGCACAGGAGCATGATGATGCCATGCGCATTATTCAGGCCCTGCGCCATTTCACAACCTACTGCTATGGGGTGTTCCTCGCGAAGCTCAAGGCGCCGCTCTCCAAACTGCTGGAGCTAAGCTCTCCTATCTACAGGCTCGAGCTGATGATGGTGGGCAGACTGTTTGCGCAGGACCCGAGGCTCTATGCCGATATCATCATGTCCTCGTCTCAGAATACGGATTTGATTACCTCCTATGTGTCAGGGCTTAAGGCAGAGCTTGAATTACTCGGCAGGAGTGACAGTGAGGAGTTTATCAGGCGCTTCCTTGAGGCGCGCGCCTATTTCGGCGGGCAGGCTGAGGAGTTTTTAAAGGAGAGCGGCCGCTTGCTGGCCAAGGTGCAGGATGACAGATAATGCATAAGTGTATAAAAGTAGCGGGTTTTACTCTGGGCGGTCTGATGGTCCTGGGCGTGGCTGGACTGTTTGCCGGCAGCATGCTCATCGATTCAGCGGTGGATAAGGCGCTGCTTAAGGCCTCCTCTAAGGTATCTGGCCTCAAGCTTGACAACAAGTTCACCTCCTCCTCACCGCTCTCTCGTGAAGGCGTGCTGATGTGGAACTATACGCCCAAGCATCAGATTATGGGGCTTGACTATCTTGAAGGCGCGGTCAAATATCGGGTCGATCTCGGACTGTTCAAGGTCTCAGGCGTGTTCGAGCAGGAAACCGAATACGGCAATCTTGCCAGCCTTATGACCAAGGTGGGCCTGCCGCTGCTGCATTATCACGGCGATTTTGAAGCCTCCCTGTGGAAGCTCTCGCTGCAGGGCAAGCTTAAGACCGATGCTCTGCAGCTGCCGGTTGCCGATGGCAGCTGTTCTTTAAGTGAACAGCATTTCTCCTTTAGCACCATGACTTTCAAAAGCTTTCGCACCAGCTTTGACTCAGACGGGATCACCTGTCAGTCGGATCTGCTCTATAACGGCAGACCTGCCTATGTCCTCAAGGCCTCAGGGCTGAAGGTGAAGGCCAATCCTACGCTCGTCAATCACAAGCCGCAGCTTGAGGAAGTGCAGCTGCAGCTTGATACGCTTGAGGGAGATGCCTCGTCTCTGTACCTGATTGGCTTTACGCCTGAGGATAAGGTGCGCGATCCCAGCATGCGCGAGGGCTTTAAATTCAGCAATTTAGGCTTTGAGCTGGGGCTTAGTGACAAGGACAGAATGCATCGGCAGAGTCTTAATTTCAAGGGGCAGGGCGATCTGCTCTTCGGCTTCCCTATGGTCAAGGAAAATCAGCAGCAGCCCTGGTTTGACATGCAGGGGACCAGGCTTGATTTTGCGCTCCATAAACTTGACCTGATGTCCCTGCCCAAGCTTGCCTCGGCAGACAAGGAAAGCCTGCCCAGGCTTTTAGGGGCGGTGCTGAGTGATCCTCTGAGCTTCAAGCTTGACACCTTTACCTTCAAGCATGCCGGCGAGAGCATGCTCACCGAGGGGGAGGGCCGTTTCAGCCTCGATCAAAGCGAGCTTAAGCCGCGCAATCTTTATTTAGACTTCAAGGTAGCCCTTGGGCAGAAGCTTGTAGATACCCTCTTTGAGCAGCAGTACAGAGAAGCGCTGCAGGAAGCAAGCCAGAGCGGGGCGGTGCGTTTTGACGGTCGTCAGTACTCGACCCGCTTTGTGCTCAAGGATAATCAGATGAGCTTAAATGGTCAGCCGCTTGGCAGCGCGCAGTAAATAAGCCTGCCTCGTGCAGGGAAAATACAGACAGAAGCTTGCCCCCAGGAGGGCAAGCAGTGCGCTGAGCCCAAGCTGCAGCTGCCAGAGCTCACACAGACCCTGGCCGTAATACTTAAGCAGGATCGGGCAGAAGATGAGCACGGCGCAGACTGCCAGTACTCTTAAATAGCGCTGTTTGGCGCGGTTGACTGAATTAAAGCGGGCAAGTCTCATGGGAAGACCGAGCGAACGAGCCTCGGCAGGCTCATCCTCTTTGGCAAGATAGCCTGCCCTGCAGGTCAGCTTGAACAGACAGCTGCCTAAGAGCCTGTTTACCTTAAACTGCACCTTAAGCTGCAAAAGCGCATTGGCCCGGTATTTTCTGGCAAGCTCAGAAAGAGCTGTGAAGGCTTCCTCAAGCGTTTTGCCCTCTGCGGCAAGATAAGGGTCCTCAGGACAGTCCATAATCCGATATCCCTCTACCTTAAGGTGCTTTGAGATTATAAGGTCCTCGGAGTCAAACGCGTATTCATGCAGACTTAGAAGCTTTGCTGTGCCCAGGCGGCCCAAAGCTGGCTTTCTTAAAGGCTCAAATTCAGCGGCATAGCCAGGCTGGGCCTGCTTTTCACCAAGCTCTGCCTGATAGAGCCCCGTCTCTGAGGCGATGGTGATAACAAATTTTTGCTGATTGATGATGGTTCCCTTCACGTTAGTCCCCGTTTAATCTTATAATTGCTTAAAAAATTGGAGGTTATATATGCGTATTGTACTCTTTATTGGTATGCAGATAGCAGTGCTGCTTGTGGTCAGCATTGTCGGCGGCATTATCCTGAATGTGCTTGGCATACAGCTTGATGAGATGTCCATGCTGGGCCTGCTTGCCACGTGTGCGATTTATGGCTGTGTCGGCTCGACCATTTCGCTGTTCATGTCCAAGAGCATGTGCAAGAGATCCTATAGGATTGTGCCGATTGAGGTGCCCAGAACCGAGGCTGAACAGTTTATCTACAATACGGTGGCGGAATTTGCTCAGAAGTATCAGTTCAAGATGCCTGAGGTGGGGATTTATCAGTCAGATGATCCGAATGCCTTTGCTACCGGGGCCTCCAAGAACGGCGCGCTGGTGGCGGTGTCCACAGGTCTGCTGCGTTCGATGAACAAAGAGGAGATCCGCGGCGTGCTCGGGCATGAAATGAGTCATGTGCAGAATGGCGACATGGTCACCATGGCTCTGCTGCAGGGCGTGCTCAATACCTTTGTGTATTTCTTCTCCTATCTCATTACCTTTGCGCTGATGTCAGCGCGCAACCGTGACAGTGAAAACCGCGGCGGCATGGGCTACTCGGCCATGAATATGGCCGTCAACGGCGTGTGCCAGATGATCTTCGGCGTCGCGGCCAATATGATTCTGATGGCCTTTTCCCGGCATCGTGAGTTCAAGGCTGATGCAGGCTCTGCGGATCTTGCCGGCACTCAGACCATGATCCGCTCCCTGCAGGCTCTGCAGCGCGGGGTACAGCCGCAGCAGATGACCAGCTCCATGGCAGCGCTGTGCATCAATGCGCCCAGCGCCATCTCCAATCTGTTCAGAAGCCATCCTCCGCTTGAGGATCGCATTGCGGCTTTAAGCGAGCGCAGATATCAGAAGACTTCCAATTAAGAGGAGAGAGCCATGAGTGCAACCCGTCCTGAAATTGTGGCTGAGCTGTCCGGCAATCACGGCGGCAGGCTTGAGCAGATGCTGGAACTTATGGATCTGGCCGCAGCCTGTGGAGCTGATGCAGTCAAAATTCAGACCTATACTGAGGACTCGCTTACTCTTGATTCTAAGCGTCCCGAGTTTATGATTACCGGCGGTCTGTGGGCCGGGCAGAGTCTCTATGAGCTGTATAAGCTTGCCAAAACTCCGCCGGAGTGGATGCCGACACTGTTTGAGCATGCCAGACAGCAGGGGATTGCGCTGTTCAGCTCGCCTTTCAGTTTTGCTGATGTGGAGGTGCTCGAGCAGTGCGGCTGCCCGCGCTATAAAATCGCCTCCTTTGAGGTCAATTTCCCTGAGCTTATTGCCCTGTGCGCCGAGACGCACAAGCCTATGGTGATCTCCACGGGACTTGCGACCCTGGAGGAGATTGATAAGACGGTGGAGCTGGTACAGCAGCACGGCTGTGAGGATCTGACCCTGCTTTACTGTCAGAGTCATTATCCTGCCGATCCGAAGACCTTTAATCTCAATACCATTCCGTTCTTTAAGGAGCGCTATGGCTGCAAGGTCGGTCTGTCCAATCATGCCCTGGGCAATACCTTAGATCTGGTAGCGACTGCTCTTGGCGCGCAGATGATTGAAAAGCACTTTACCCACAGCCGCAAGGCACATACGGTGGACGGGGCCTTTTCCATGGAGCCTGCGGAGCTTAAAGAGCTGAGAGAGCAGACGGAGATTGCCGCGCTCTGCCTCGGTAAGAAGGAAGTATGTCTGCAGAGTGCGGATCTGGAGGCCAGGGCAGGCAGACGCAGTGTCTATCTGGTCAGGACTCTTAAGGCAGGACAGGTGCTGACGCGTGACTGCGTCAGAGTGGTAAGACCTGCGGGGGGACTGTCCCCATATGAGCTTGACAGGATGCTTGGCAGAAAGGCGCTGCATGAGGTTCAGGCCCTGGAACCTTTAAGAGAGGAGGATTTTGCTTAAGGCCATGCTTCTCTCAAAGGTTAAAATCTGTGCGCCAGCTGTGCTGTACAGGTTTTAGCAGAGCAAAAAAAAGCGCTCCTAGGAGCGCCTTTTTTTTGAGCAGGTTAATTATTTGCCTGACTCTTCCATGGACTTGATCAGTTCAAGAACCTTGTTGGAATAACCGATTTCGTTGTCATACCAGGAAACCAGCTTGACGAACTTGTCAGTTAAAGCAATACCGGCAGTCTCATCAAAGATGGAGGTGTGGATATCACCTAAGAAGTCAGAGGAAACCACAGCGTCAGCAGTGTAATCCATAATGCCCTTCATAGGACCTGCTACAGCAGCCTTGATGGCTTCGCAGATGTCCTGATAGGAAGCGCTCTTCTTCAGTGTGCAGGTGAGGTCAACTACGGAAACGTCCAGAGTAGGAACACGCATGGACATACCAGTTAATTTGCCCTTTAAGTCTGGGATTACCTTGCCCACAGCCTTAGCAGCACCGGTTGAAGAAGGAATGATGTTGCCGGAAGCGCCACGGCCGCCGCGCCAATCCTTCATGGAAGGACCGTCAACAGTACGCTGAGTTGCGGTGGTGGAGTGAACGGTGGTCATCAGACCCTGCTCTAAGCCGAAGTTGTCGTTGATGACTTTAGCTAAAGGAGCTAAGCAGTTGGTGGTGCAGGAAGCATTGGAAACGATATCCTGACCAGCATAGGTTTCATTGTTAACGCCCATCACGAACATTGGGGTGTCATCCTTTGAAGGAGCAGACATCACCACGCGCTTGGCACCAGCCTGAATGTGCTTGCGGGCTTTCTCATCGGTTAAGAACAGACCGGTAGACTCAACTACGTAGTCAGCGCCTACATCACCCCATTTGAGGTCAGCAGGATCTTTTTCTGCAGTTACGCGAACGGTATTGCCATTAACTACTAAGTTACCGTCTTTAACTTCTACAGTACCCTTGAAAGCACCATGCATGGTGTCGTATTTGAGCATGTAAGCCATGTATTCTGGAGGTAACAGATCATTAACGCCTACTACCTGAATGCCCAATTCTGGACGATAAACAGAAGCACGGAACACGAAACGGCCGATACGACCAAAACCATTAATACCAACTTTAATTGTCATAATAAATATCACCCTGTAATAAGGAAAATAAACAGCATTAAAATACTCTTTTTGACGGATAAGGTCAAGTAAAAGTAGTCCGCCGTATATGGCTTGCTCGCGCATCTAGCGCGTTTTAGAAACGCTAGGGCAGAGCAGATGAAGTGGTATTGTGAACCTCAAAAACCGCTAAAAGGCAGGACAGATTGCAAAAATGTGATCAGTATGCAAAATCCGCAGCATCTCTCACTGACAGATGCTGCTTTAAAGGCGCCCTCAGAGGGCGCGCACCGTTTTGGGGAGCTTAGGGTTAGGCGTAGCTTGAGACGGCGCTTGAGCTAAATAAAATTTAGGTGCCTGAAGTCAGATTTCTGACCTTTTTTTTTGCGTTAAATTGTGCGGCACGTTAAAATAGAACCATACTTGGATCTGCCTTTTTCTGGATGCTTTTACTAGATTACCCGTATTTAAGCCGCATCAGTGCCAAATTAGCCTGCTAGTGCGGCATATTAGGATCCAACAGTCTGATTTATATAATATTGATTGATGAAGAGAACTAGATGATTGATTTGGCCAAGCTTGCCGATTCCTGTGGCATTGCACGTGATTATTTTGATGTGACCAACAGTAAGGTGACCATCAAGGAAGAAAACCGCATTATGGCCCTGCGCCTGATGGGCTATCCTGTCGATGATCAGGCCAAGCTTGAAAAGATGGTTTACGAGCAGCAGCGCAAGCCTTTTGCGGATCTGCTGCCTCCGGTCACCGTCATCGTTGACGGCGACTTTCCTTTTATCTATCTGTGGACCCTCTCCTCGGTCGGAGAGAAGGCGGCTCTGACCTGGACGCTGACTTTAGAGGACGGTACAACCAGAACTGAGGTCGTGCCTTTAAGTGAAGTTGAAATTGCCGACTATACGGTCTTTGACGGGCAGGAATATGATCAGCACCGCCTGATCCTGCAGGAGGATCTGCCTTACGGCTATCATCACTTCAGCTGCAAGCTGACCGACGGCTATCAGGTCTACAGCTCCATCAACATGTCTCTCATCCGTGCGCCAAAGCGGGCCTATATTCCTGAGAGTATGCAGCAGGGCCTCAAGGTCTGGGGCGTGAGCATTCAGCTCTATGCACTGCGTTCCAAGAAAAACTGGGGTATCGGTGATTTTTCAGATCTTAAGGATTTACTTTCAAGCATTGCTGAGTGCGGCGGTCAGTTCGTGGGTGTCAACCCTCTGCACGCCGGCTATCCTTCCAATCCAGATCCAGATTCAGTAAGTCCTTATTCACCATCCTCACGCCGCTGGCTGAATGTCATCTATATCAATGTCGAGGATATTCCGGATTATCTTGAGTGCGAGGAAGCCCTCAAGCTGGTGTCCTCCAAAACCTTCCAGCAGAAGCTCAAATCACTGCGCGATCGCGAATATGTAGACTATCACGGCGTGCTGGAGCTCAAGCTTAAGGTGCTGCGGCTCATCTTCAAGTCCCAGAAGGTCAGTGATCGCAGATCACTGCGAGGCAAGAAGTTCCTCGAATTTATCGAGCAGGGCGGCAGCGATCTGATGGAGATCGCCACCTACGATGCTCTGACCGCCTCTCTGTATGCCAAGGGCATTGATGCCTGGGGCATGGGAGCCTTCCCGGCCGAGTACCAGCATATCAGCAATCCGTTTGTGGAAACCTGGCGCTCCGAGCACAGCGATGAGGTCCGCTTCTTCTGCTATCTGCAGTTCCTGGCAGCCGAGCAGCTTGAGCTTGCGCATCAGAATGCCAAGGCTCACGGCATGACGCTTGGCCTTTATCGGGATCTTGCCGTAGGCGTAGGACCGGGCAGCTGTGACGTATGGTCGGATAAATATCAGATCTACCGCACCGACGCAAGCCTCGGTGCCCCGCCAGATCCGCTGGGACCTTTAGGTCAGATCTGGGGTCTGTCGCCTATGGACCCTCTGTCACTGCGCAACGTGGCCTATCAGCCGATGATTCAGCTCTACCGTTCGAATATGCGCAGCTGCGGAGCGCTGCGCATCGATCATGCGGCAGGACTGTACCGCTTCTGGTGGGTCAGGGAAGGTGCCTCTCCTCAGACAGGCGCCTATGTGAACAATTATATGCATGACTTTATGGGCATTATAGCCCTCGAGTCACAGCGGCATCAGTGCGTCATTATTGCCGAGGATCTCGGCACTATTCCGCAGGAGCTGCGCGAGGCGCTCATTGAGCTGGGTGCCTATTCCTACAAGCTGTTCTTCGGCGAGCGGGCCTATGACGGCGGCTATATCGATCCGAGGCTGTATCAGCCGGTGGCCATGGCCGCTTTAACCACTCACGACATGCCAACCATGAAAGGCTGGTGGGAAGGCAGAGATCTGACTTTGGGCCAGAAACTTGGTCTGTATACCGACGAGCAGGCACAGCAGCTGCTGCGCGATCGGCAGGTCAGCAAACAACGTATTCTAGACAGTCTGCATGGTCTTGGTTCAGTGGGAGCCGAGGTGCCTACGCAGGCTCAGGATTCCATAATGGATGATGATTTGGTCAAGGGTCTGCAGGTGCATATGTGCCGCAGTGCCTGCGCTCTGTACAGCTCTCAGCTTGAGGACTGGATCGGCGTGGCAAAGCCGGTCAATGTGCCGGGTACCTTCAGAGAGTATCCTAACTGGCGGCGTAAGCTAACCCAGGATCTTGATCAGATTTTCCAGAGTGATTTTGTCCACGATTTAACTGCGGCGATGACACAAGCCCGCAAACATTAGGTAATTTAAGGAGATCTTTCTCATGTTAATTGACGAGTTGAACAATGCCAAGCTGATTAAGCCTTTTGAAGTCCTAGGTCTTCAGCCTAATCCAGAGGGCAGAGCCGGTTATATTATGCGGGCTTGGCTCCCGGGGGCTAAAGCGGTCAGTGTGCTGAGTCTGAAGAGCGGCAAGCCTCTCTTTGATCTCAAAGATACTTTCCAGGATGGTTTATTTGAACTCGAACTGCCTAAGGTTACCGAGCCGTTCCATTACAAGTTCAAGGTCACCTACAGCGATTCAACCATTGAAATCATCGACCCGTATCAGTTCCGCGATGAGGCTTTCTTTGGTCTGAACACCATGAATGAGGATCCGAGCAATATCTACAAGACCTTAGGTGCTCAGCTCATTGAGATCAACGTCGATGGCGTGACTGTCAAGGGAACCAAGTTTGCCGTCTATGCACCGTCCGCCACCTGCGTGAGTGTGATCGGTGACTTCAACTTCTGGGATGGCCGCCGTCATCCTATGGCCCGCAGTCTGATGGGACACTGGGTCCTGTTTGTGCCTGAGCTCTATGCCGGTCAGCGCTATAAGTTCGAGATCAAGGATCCGATGGGCAACCGTCTGCCGCATAAGGCTGATCCGGTCGGCTTCTTCCATGAGCAGTATCCATCCTTTGCCTCCATTATCTCCGATCAGAAGTCCTATAAGTGGCATGATGCCGAATGGCAGAAATCGCAGTTAAACGACAAGCTCAGCCAGCCGATGTCCATCTATGAGATGCATCTTGCATCCTGGCGTCATGACAACAATGACAAGAGCTTAAGCTATCGCGAGCTTGCCAAGCAGCTGACTGAATACGTCAAGGAAATGGGCTATACTCATGTCGAGCTGATGCCGGTGATGGAGCATCCGTTCTCAGGCTCCTGGGGCTATCAGCCAACCGGTCTGTTTGCTCCGACCTCACGTTTTGGTGGCATTGATGATTTCAAGTTCTTCGTGGATACCCTGCATCAGAACGGGATCGGCGTGATTTTAGACTGGGTGCCGGCGCATTTCCCGACCGATGCCTTTGGTCTGGCCCGTTTTGACGGTACACCGGTCTATGAATATGAAGATCCGCGCCGCGGCTGGCATCCTGACTGGAACTCACTCATCTATGACTTCGGCCGTGAGACAGTCAGACGCTTCCTGATCGCTTCTGCGCTGATCTGGCTTGACTACTATCATGTTGACGGTCTGCGTGTGGATGCCGTGGCCTCCATGCTCTACTGGGATTACTCCCGTAAGACCGGCGAATGGGTGCCGAATGTCGACGGCGGCAATATCAACTACGAGGCGGTCAGCTTCCTCAAGTGGTTTAACGAGGAAGTCTACAAGAAGTATCCGCATGCCATGACCATCGCCGAGGAATCCACCGCCTTCACCGGCGTCTCCCGTCCTACCTTCACCGGCGGTCTGGGCTTCGGCTTCAAGTGGAATATGGGCTGGATGCACGACTCTCTGCAGTATATGAGCATCGATCCGTTCTTCAGAAAGTATCATCATGGCGAGATGTCCTTCTCCATGATCTATGCCTATAACGAAAACTTCATCCTGTCCATCTCTCATGACGAGGTGACCCACGGCAAGCATTCTCTGCTCTATAAGATGCCGGGCGACGAGTGGCAGCAGGCTGCCAATCTGCGCGCCTATTTAGGCTATCAGTATGCTCACCCGGGCAAGAAGCTCAACTTCATGGGTACTGAATTCGGTCAGGGTTCCGAGTGGAACAATGATAGCGCCCTGGACTGGTGGCTGTTGAAGTTTGACAAGCATATCGGCATTCAGAAGCTCGTGGCAGATCTCAACAAGTTCTACCGCTCCGAGAAGGCCCTGTGGAAGTATGATTATGATTCACGTGCCTTCACCTGGCTCGATGTCAACGATGCCGATCACAGCGTCTTTGCCATGATGAGATCCTGCCCGGATGAGGATGAGGAGATCATTGCGGTAACCAACTTCACTCCGGTGCCTTATCTTGCCTACCGCTTAGGTGTACCAAAGCCGGGCGAGTATGAAGTGGTGTTCAATACCGATGACAAGAAGTACTGGGGCAGCGGCTATGAGACCGGCCATAATGCGATGACCGCCTCCAATGTTTCCTGGCATAATCAGTATCACTCCGTGGTGCTCGATCTGCCGCCACTCGCTACAGTCTTCATCAAGAGACGCAAATAGTCTCAGGCTAGGTTAAGCAAGGCGCAGTGCAAGGGATCTTGCACTGCGTTTTTACTTTAGGCACTACCGCACAGGAGTAGCAAGGAGAAGAGGGCAGTGAGCAGGTTCACGCTACCGCAGGAGTCGCATTTAGGGGCGCATGCCACCGCGGATGGCTGTTATTTTGCAGTCTGGGCACCTGAGGCCTCAGGGGTGAGGGTGCATATCTTTAATGAGCAGGACGAGGAGCTTGACTGCTTCGAGCTTCCTGATTATCAGGCAGGAGTGTATCGTGGCTTTAAGCCTGATCTGGGGCCCGGAACCCGCTATGCTCTGGAGGCCCTAGGCTCAGAGACTCCGCAGCTTGGGACCTATTTTAAAAGCTCCCGGCTGCTGGTTGACCCCTATGCCAGAATCCTCTCCAAACCCTTTGTCTACAATGAGGAGCTCTATGCCCACCACTCAGCTCAGTTCATTCCCAAGGCCATCGTACCTGGGAGTGAGGATAGCTTTGACTGGGAGGGGGTAGGCAAGCCGCAGCCAGAGAGCGGAGATCTCATCGTCTATGAGCTCAATGTCCGCAGCTTTACCAGAAACTGTGACTATATTCCCAAGGAGGTGCGGGGCACCTATCTTGGACTTGCACAGCCCTTTATCCTCGATTATCTCAGGCACCTGGGGGTAACTGCAGTACAGCTGCTGCCGATTGCCGCCTCGATGACGGAGCCTGAGCTTACAAAGCGGGGACTGCACAATCTGTGGGGCTATAATCCGGTCTGCTTTATGGCTGCCGATCCGCGCTATGCCTGTAATCCGGCAAAAGTACAGGATGAGTTTCGCACCATGGTCAAAGCCCTGCATCAGGCAGGCATTGCCGTGATTCTGGATGTGGTATTCAATCACACTGCAGAAGGAGGTCTCGAGGGCCCGGTGCTCTGCTACAAGGGCCTTGACAACAAGCACTACTATGCCTTCAGGGAGCAGGATTACAGTCAGTATCTGAATGCGACCGGCTGCGGCAATACCTTTAATCTTGATGAGAAGGTGGGGCTCAAGCTGGTCATTGATTCTTTAAGATACTGGGTGGAGCAGATGCAGGTGGACGGCTTCCGCTTTGATCTGGCGGTGACCTGCTGCCGCACCAGCTATGCCAAGGACGATCAGGACTTTCCCTTTGATGAGCGCAGCGCCTTTTTAAAGGCCTGCTTTATGGTCGACAGTCTGCGCTCGGCGCTGATGATCGCCGAGCCCTGGGATCTTGGCAGGCAGGGCTATCAGCTGGGCAGATTCCCGACGGAATTTCTTGAGCAGAACGATCTGTTCAGAGACGGGGTGAGACGCTTCTGGCGCGGAGATCCCGGGGAACTTGCCAATTTTGCCACGCGTCTGATGGGCTCGCGCGATGTGTTTAAGAATCAGCACAAGCCGATTAAAAGCAGCCTCAATTACGTCACCTATCATGACGGCTTTACCCTGCAGGATCTGGTGTCCTACAGTCACAAGCATAATGAGGCCAATCTTAACTACAATCGGGATGGGACCGAGGAGAACTTCTCCACAAACTGCGGGGTCGAGGGCGAGAGCACGGATCTTAAGGTCTTAGAGCAGCGCCGTCAGCTCAAGCGCAATTACCTTGCCACGCTGCTGCTCTCCTTAGGTACGCCGCATCTTCTGGCAGGCGATGAGCTGGAGCGCACGCAGCAGGGGAACAATAATGCCTTCTGTCAGGACAATCAGATAAGCTATCTCAAATGGCAGCTGTCCACTGCAGAGCAGGATTTTCTTGAATTTACGCGCAATGTGTGTGCCCTAAGGCATGAGCTGAGTTTTTACAATCTGCTTGAGAGTCTTGATTATCACTGCGGGCAGCACTGTCTGTCAGCCAGCTGGTATCAGCCTAACGGTCATGTGATGCAGGCCTGTGAGTGGGAGAACCCGGCACAGAGCTCATTTCTGCTGCAGCTAGGTCAGCAGTGTGCGCCAAAGGAGAGCTTCTGTATTCTCATCAATAATTCAGACAGTCCTCTGTATTTTGTGCTGCCTGATGAGACCTACGGGCTTAACTGGCAGGTCAGGCTTGATACCTCAACGCCTACCGGCAAGGCCAATATGCTGCTGAAGCCTCAGCAGCTGCAGGCGCACAGCCTTAAGGTGCTGGTGCTCAGTGACAAGGTGAATTGAGCCTGAGATTTAGGCAGATCTCAGCCTCTGCTAATTTTCAGGCTGTATGCTCTGGCTTAAACAGCATGGCTGTGACGCGCTATAATGAAACAAAAGTGGTAAGAGCAATACAGTTTAAGGAGATTATATGCAAGTTAAGCTAATCCTGAGTGCCTTAGCGCTCACCTCGCTGCTCAGCGGCTGCGCCACCACAGACGATCCCAGACAGGGCGGTCTGTTTAGCTACAGCCCTGAAAAATATGAGCAGAGAATTGCCGACCGTCAGGCGCAGCTGTATGCCATTGAAACGGAGCAGCGGAGCACGGAAGCCGAGACTGCCAAGCTGGTGCAGCTAGAGCAGAAAAAGCAGACTGAGGTCAGAAAGCTCAAGCAGCAGCTTGCCGCCTCACAGCGTAAACTTGACAAGCAGCTTGCCAATCTTCAGAGCAAGCCGCAGTCAAAGGCCTTACAGCAGAAGAGTACCGAGCTTAAACAGCAGAGCGCCAGGGTCGATGAGCTTAAGGATCTGGAAGCTCAAAAGCAGGAGATCAAAAGACTGCAGAGTCAGCTTAAGGAGCTTGAACTTGAGGCGGATGCCTTAAGCAGACTCTAGTCTGAGACAGGAGCCGGGTCATCCCGGCTCTGTTAGTGTTTCTGACACAGCGTGTCCAGCCAGTTAAACAGCTCCTTGAGATCATAATCACCGCTGTGCGCGCGATGAAAATCCACCTTAAAGTTAACCGCGGCGCCATGATTCTCAAGGGCCAGCGCAAGCATGGCCGAGATGGTCATCGGGACTTCGCGGTCAAGCGTACCATGTCTTAACCAGAAATACCTCGCAAACTGCGTCTTCCCTGCATAGATATAGCTGAAGGGATTGATGAGCCTGAGCTGCTCAGGGGTGGCCACGCAGGGCTGCTGCTCAGCCTGCTTTGCAATCAGCTCATTGAAATGGCAGGGCTGCCTGCCGTCCTGACTGAAGAGCTTGTTCTCAGAGGAGCTTAAGTCGAGGCGGTCAAAGGCCGGTGCCTTTCTCAGGCGGGTAATGGTTCTTGCGTAGGTATCAAAGTCTACCGGCAGCACCTTATTGTCCTCAACCTCAGCCCAGGGCTCCACCTGCAGATCCTTGCCGGCCTTTAAAGCCTGCTGTGCAGCATCCTGCAGGAGGCTGGTGAAATAGTCGGCAAATGAACCTTCGCCTTTGTCATCTAAGCTAAGCTCAGTGCCCTGCGGGCTTGAGAGCTGCAGACTGTTAAGATAGGCAGGGAAGGACCTGGCCAGCTGCTCGGACAGATCCTGCTCCTTGTCCGTCATGTCAAGAGGCTTGGGCAGCTCGGCACTGTTAGGATTAGCCCGCCGATGCGGAAAATAGCTGTCGACTTCCTCATACTGCCATTCGTAGGCATAATCAAGATGCTCAAGATCCGTGCGCGGACAGTAGCTGATCGCTGCGAACACGCTGTCATCTCCGGGGGCGGCGCCCAGTTCTTTAAGATAAGGTTCAAACTCCGGGCTGTTGCCGCTGACGCCGAGCACAACAGAGATGGCACCGCCGCTGCCTGCGCCGCTGCTGATGATCTTGCTGACATCGCCGGCCGGCAGCTTGTCACTGTTATGCCTAAGATAGCGCACGACGGCCTTATAGTCGACCAGCGAGGCGGGGATGGCACCGATCGGGGCACCGGAATCTGAGAGCGAATCACGTCCGCGCAGGGCAGGGGAGACTACCACATATCCGCGGGAGAGCGCATAGACTGAGGCCTCGGAAGAGCCCTGCTCAGGCGGCACAATCTTGCCCTGCTGATACTGCCCGGCACTGTTGGGCACAAAGATCGGGGCGGACCTGGCTTTATAGCTGTTGATGGTGCCGCCTTCAAAATAAGCCTCCGGTATATAGAGATCCAGATGCTGACAGTTCTTGCAGCTGCGCCTGTTCACATAGGGCAGGTGATTGAAGGCCCTAAAGGTGACATCCTGTCCGTTCAGTTTAACCTTATGCCGGGTAAAGGCGGCGGTGCGGTTAAAGGCGAGGGCGTCATCGCTTGAATACTGCAGCGGATCCTTCTGATATTCAGGATTGACCGCATTATCAGGCTCCGCAGGGGCAGCCTGCGCTTTAAGGGCCAGCAGAATAGCGAGTGAGAGTACACTGATCTGCTTAGACTTCATTAGTCCTCCTCAGTTAGTCTTGGTTAATGCTGATGGCTGAAGTCAGCCTGCCATGGGGAGAGGGCCATGACCTTGGGGCGCTCTCCCTGAGGGGTACTGACCCGCTCAAGTCCTGTGAAATAGTCAAGTTCGGCTTTGACCATGGAAAGCGGCAGCGTTCGGATACTGGCGCGCAGGATCAGACTCTGCAGCAGGTTTAAGGAGTTGTTCTCCTCAGGCAAAAGCTTGACAACCTCCACTTCCTCACGCTTAAGCGAGCTGAGCTCACAGGCCTTGTCAAGGGCCTCGTTGAGACTGCCCACCTGATCGATAAGGCCAAGCTGCTGAGCCTGCCTGGCCAAAAAGACCCTGCCTTCGGCAAAGTTCAGATAATCCTCAGCCTTAAGCTTGCGGGACTTGCTGACCGTATCGATAAAGACCTGATAGATCCCCTCAACTCCCGTCTGATAGATGGCCTTAAGCTGCGCAGGCAGCGGTCTGCCCAGATAGGCTTCGGCAAATTCATGGGTGGCCACGCCGTCTTCCTGCACGCCATATTCATTGAGCAGCCCGTCCACACCCAGAGACAGCGCAAAGACTCCGATGGAGCCGGTCAGAGTATTAGGAGTGGCGAAGATATAGTCTGAGGCGGTCGCAATCAGATAGGCACCTGAGGCGGCGGTACCATGCATGGCCACTATGACTTTTTTGCCATGATCTCTTACTTCCTGCAGCGCACGTCTGATCTGCTCTGAGGCCTCCACCTCACCGCCAGGGGAGTTGAGATAGACCACCACAGCCTTAATCTCACGATCAAGACAGATCTGCTCAAGCAGAGGCAGGAGATTGTTAGGCGTGAAGTTCAGAGGACTTTCCTCACGGCTGGTGATCTCGCCCAGACCGAAGATCAGGGCGATTTTGCTCGAGGAGCTGACCTTGGGATGGTTCTCGTATTTCAGATAATCGCGATAGTCGGTGACCTTAGGCTCAAGCGTGTCATCTGTCAGGGTGCCGTACTGCTTGGCATAGGCAGCTCTCACCTCATTCAGAGGCTTAAGCTCATCCACAAGACCCTCGCTTAAATCAAGTTTTGCCTGCATACCCTTCTGGGCGCGCAGCTTGCTAAGATAGGTCCAGGAGTCAGGCAGCACCGCAGTCTGTCCGGCTAAGGCCTTGCGGGTTTTAAGCGCTGCCGTGTAGTTGTCCCACAGCTCTGTGGCTATGCCCCGCAGTTCGGTTCTGACCTCCTCTGACATGTCAGAGCGCAGATAGGGCTCCACAGCTGCCTTGTAGGCACCGGCCCTGAAAACATAAGGCTCAAGCTTGAAGCGTTTGAACAGATCGCGGTAATAGAGATTATTGATGCCGATGCCGGTCAGGTTGACTCCGCCCATGGGATCCAGCAGAACCTTGTCTGCATGGGCCGCCAGAGCATAGGCAGTGGTCGAATAGGCCGTGGACAGCATGGTGATCTGCTTTTTAGGATCCTGCGCCTTAAGCTTGTCCAGGGCTGCGCCGATTCTTTCAGCATTTGACAGGGAGAGCTGCTCCAGTCCGTCAAGGTTGAAGACGATCTCCTTGAGATCAGAGTCCTGAGCGGCATACTCCAGCGCCTGCTCAAGATCAAAGATGGTATGTGAGACTCTGCCGGTGAGTCTTTCATCAAGCAGTCTGGCCAGCGTCTGCATCTGCGAGGTGGAGAAAGGATATTCACACACGCTGCCCTGCAGATCAAAATAGAGCACCGGAGTTTTCTCATAAGCTGACGGCGGGGTAGTAAGATTCTGTGCCGCAATCATTTCCGCGGCCTTGTCTGAATCAAGCTCCGAGACCTCATTGATGAGCACTAGAAGCGTGATAAAGCACACGAGCACTAAAAGCGCCAGCGTATGACTGAGAATGCTGGTGATGGTGGTCACCAGCCTGCAGATATGGCTGAGGATGCTGAACAGACCGGATCTGGAGGAGCCATGCTGCTCCTCATAGCTGAAGTTACGATAATCCATCAGAGTTTAAACCTTATCCTGTGCCTCTTGGGCTGTCTTTGAGAGCTTCAGAGGGCCCGCCCCCTGCTTGGTGCCTTCAATAATCTTCATGACTGAGCCCACCATGCCTGAGACATCGCTGAGATTGCCCGGCACAATCAGGGTATTGTTGGTCTTGGCCAGATTGGAGAAGGCTTCGATGTATTTCTCGGCGACCTTGAGGTTGACGGCGGTATTGCCTCCGTCAGTGGTGGAGGCCTCTGCGATCCTGCGGATGGCTTCGGCGGTGGCGTTGGCGATGGTCAGTGTGGCCTGGGCCTGACCTTCGGCAATATTGATTTCTGCCTGCTTGTCACCTTCGGATTTGGCAATGGAGGCTTCCTTGGCACCGGTGGCGAGGTTGATCTGCTGCTGCTTGCGGCCTTCAGATTCGGCAATCACGGCCCGCTTTTCACGCTCGGCAGTGATCTGCTGCTGCATGGCCTGCAGGATCACGGCAGGCGGAGTCAGATCCTTGATTTCATAGCGCAGCACCTTAACTCCCCAGTTTAAGGCGGCCTCATCAATGGCAGCCACTACCTGATTGTTGATGATGTCACGCTCTTCAAAGGTTTTGTCAAGCTCCATGCGGCCGATGACCGAACGCAGGGTGGTCTGGGCCAGCTGGGTTATAGCCACGAGATAATTGGATGTGCCATAGCTGGCCCGTTCAGGATCGGTAACCTGGAAGAACAGCACGCCGTCGACTGACAGCTGCGTATTGTCACGGGTGATACAGATCTGGCTGGGGGTATCCAGCGGAATTTCCTTGAGCGAATGCTTATAGGCCACCCGGTCGATGAACGGGATGATGAAGTTAAGGCCCGGATTCAGCACCTTGTTGAATTTGCCGAAGCGCTCAATGACCCAGGCACTCTGCTGCGGAATGACCTTGATGGATTTCACCGCAAAGATTACCGCAATGGCAATCAGCACCAGGGCGGTTAGGAACCAGTCATCAAAAAGCATAATTATCTCCTCACATTAAAGAAGCTGTAAAACGTTTCAAAGCTCAGCGCTTAGTCTGAGAGCTTAGGTCCTAGGATCAGGCGCGGACCCTTCACCTTTATAATCTGATAATAGCCCGGGGTCAGCACACCTTGCTCTGTCTCCGCCAGCCACTGACTGCCCCGATAGCTGACCCTGCCCAGCCCCTCAGGGGTAACTTCTGTAACTCTGATGCGCTGTCCCTTGTCGAGATCGTTTGAATCGGGATCGCGGTTTGTGTTAAGCCTGCGGATCCTTCTGCGGAACAGCAGGGCCGCCAGGGTGCCGAGGCAGGTTACCACGCCGGCGGTCAGACACTGGGTGGTAAAGCTGAAGTCAAGATAGGCGCAGAGCGTGGCGGCAAGACAGCCTACAAAGATCGCCAGCAGATAAAGCGTGCCGAGCAGCATTTCTGCGCCGAGCACGACTAAAGCAGCAATAATCCAAAGAGCCTGAGCTGACATGATACCTCCAGAGGCAGTGCCTATTTGCCGGTCTTGCGGCTGTTAAACAGCGCCAGCAGCATGATGCCGATGGCGGCACACAGAAAGAACACGAAACCTTCATCTAAAAGATCGGAAAAGAGCACGATGGTAATCACCATCATGACAATCAGCATACTGGCCACGGTGCGGAAGGTGGTATTGCCGTTCTCATCTGACTTTACAGCACGCTGGGGCTTAGGCCTTGATGCAGCAGCGGCGGCATTTAAACGGGCGGCATTCTGGTTGAGTCTTGCAAGCTGCTGTTCCTTGGCCTGATTGATGGCAAAGGTATCCTTAAAGTTAACCCGGTCTAGTTCCTGAGCTCTTACGTAGGAGAATTTCCCGGCTTTAATATCCTGAAGACTCGTAAAGCTTTCCGGGATCTGCTGACTGTGCCGCTCATGCTCTCGGATGGTGGATTGCTGATCCCGCATCAGATCATCTAAGGACAGCTTGTCTAGCTGCTTGATCAGTAAAGCGTAATCACCATTCTTAGGTTCATATGTGTGACCCATAGACTCCTCCTGTGTCCATTATGCCTGCTTTAGCAGGGATAAGCAAAGCTCTGAGCATAATTTTGTGGTCTTGGATAAGGCTTTGAGTTCTCGCTCATCCAGAGGCTCTCTTCTGAGCTTCTATAGTGCTACAATGAAAACAGGGCATTTTGCCGCAGGATATTTTGGATTGCAACAGACAGGATGTGTTAATGGCTGATCGAATCGTATTTGTCTACAAAAGCTTGGCTAAGACCCGCAGATTTTTATATCTTGCAGAAAAGGATGCCTTTGCCAGGGTTCCCAGCGCTCTGCTGGATGCCTTTGGCCCGCCCAAGTTTGTGATGATGTTTGCCCTTGACAAGCATAAGGATCTGCCTAAGGTTAAGCCTGAAGAATTAGAGAAAAGTCTTGCGGAGAAAGGGTATTTCCTCCGAATTGATCTTGTCAGTGAAGAAGAAAATCTGCTCAATGAGGAACGGCGCTGGCGTGGGCTGCCGCCGCTTGATCAGGAAAAGGTGCGGGATTTTTTCCATTAGGCAGGGAGCGAAATTAAAGACATGCGCTGTTTGATTAGGGTAATGCTGCTGTCACTTATGCTGGCAGGCAGCCTGGCATGGGCTGATGTGCCGCATCGGGTTCTGACGGGCGGTGACAGCAATCTTGTCTACATCATCACGCCGTCGCATACCAATCCTATTTTCAAACAGGCCGCCCTCGCTGCAGCAAAGGCGGCCAAGTATTATGGCTATCGCCCGCGTCTGGTCACCCATGAGGGCAGTGCCGTAAAGCAGGCCGTGCTGTTTGAAACCGCGATCTCGGAGAAGGCGGCCGCGATTATCTGTGATAATGCCGGCTTTGATGCTACCGTGCCGGCTGTCAAGCGCGCCTATGACAATAATATTCCGACCTTCCTTATCGATCGCGGGATCTCTGAGCCGGGCTTTGCCGTCTCACAGCTTATCTCCGATACGCTCAGTTCCGCAAGGGATGTGGGTGAGCTGCTCGCTGCAAGCCTTGGCTATGAGGGTGAGTATTGTGAACTCTATGGTCAGCCTGCTGATTTAAATTCCAGAGACCGCTCGCAGGGCTTTCATGAGGCTTTGGATAAGTATCCCAAGCTTAAATGTGTGGAAGTGGTGAATGCCAACTGGGATGAGAGGCAGGCCTATGAATCGATGATTGATGTCATTCTGCGCTATCCCAATCTTAAAGGCATTGTCTGCGGCAATGATGCCATGGCCCTGGGCGCTTTAGCCGCCATCAGGCAGTATGGGCATGAGGGGATTAAGATCGTCTCGATTGATGGCACCCTGAAGGTGAGAAAGGCCGTGGAGGCAGGAGAAGTGCTGGCAACCGTGGTACAGCCTGTGACTGAGCTAGCCAAGGCAGCGGTGCTGCAGCTTAAGCGCTATCTGCATTATGGCACCACCACCCTGCATGAAATTCAGTATTTTGACTGTCTCATTGTGACCAGGGACAATGTCAAACAGATCAACCGCCTGCTGGAGGATGGTCAGCATTTCTAAAGGTGCCTGCCTTTCTTCAATCCTGCTCTCCCAGACGTCCTGCAGCCAGCGTACTTTTCAGACTGCAGAGCATACCTATTACTCCAAGCAGCGTGGAGACGCTAAAGCCTGCGGTGAGCGCAGAGCTCAGCTGGGCTGGATAGTCAGGCGAGCTTTCCGTGACCTCAATACAGGAGGAGAGGATAAAGGTAAAGAGCGTCATGCACAGCGCCATGCCGCAGTTGCGTGCCAGAGCGAGCAGACTTGAGGCCAGCGCATAATCCTTTTTGCTGACACTGCCCATAATGATCACGGTATTCGGACTTGAGAAGATCCCGGCCCCCAGTCCGGCCATGAGCTGACCTAATAGCAGGATATACAGGCTTAAGCCTGGTGACAGGAAGATGAACAGCGCGGTGGCCAGAGTGGAGAGCAGCATGCCGCCCAGCACCAGAAAATGCGGATTGAGACGATTGCAGAGCCTGCCGCTCAGAGGAGAGATCAGGCACTGCACGGCAGGCTGAGCCACTAAAAGCAGCCCGGTCAGACTTGCCGAAAAGCCGAGGATGACCTGAAAATGCAGGGAGAGCATGAGGATTACGGCAAAGGTGGCCATATAGTTGAACAGGGCTCCGAGCAGCTCAAAGCTGAGGTTCTGATTGCTAAGCAGAAGACTTATAGGCAACAGAGGCTGCTTTGAACGGCTCTCAAGGTACAGATACAGTCCCATCAGGAGCAGGCCGAACAGCAGCATATAGCTGTAAAGAGCAGCTGCTTTAAGCAGCGAGCAGGCGCAGAGTATGCACATCATGCTGCTAAAAATCAAAAGCATTCTCAAATAGGGATAGCCTGTGGTATTAGGGCGGTCATAGGGCACGCTGCGGATGATATAGAAAGCGGCAAAAAAGCCAGCTGACGAGAGATAGAACAGCATCTGCCAGCCCAGACAGTCGGTGAGCACTCCGCCAAGACAGGGCGAGAGACTCAGCCCCAGATAGACGGCGGCGGTATTGATGCCGATGGCACTGCCGCGCTCCTTGGGTTCAAGATAGTAGGAGATGACAGCATAGTTTGAGCAGAACACCAGGGCGCTGGTCAGTCCCTGCAGAGCTCTGGTGATGATCAGGAACGGCAGCGAGTGTGAGGTGCTGATCAGGATGGCCATCAGACAGGAGCTGAGCGCGCCTACAAGAAAGGTTCTGGTATAGCCAAGGCGGTTGGCGATGGCGGTAGCCGGGAGCAGAAAGGCTGAGGTGGTCACCACATAGGAGGTTACCGCGGCGGTAATGTCATCGGGTCTGACCTGAAAATCCTCGGCTATAGCTGAGATGGCCACATTTAATGAGGAGCTCATAAACGCGGTAAAAAAAGAGCAGAGTGAGGCTGCAAGAATAATATGCTGTCGGGTGTTCATCATCTTTAATTAGCTGCAGGCCATGCCTTTTCAGTAAGTGCCTGTCTTAAAAATTCAGTCTTAGCATAGCAAAAGTCAGGGCCTAAGACCTAGCTTCTTGTGTGATATTTGCATGAGGCTCCTTACACTGCGCACAGCTCCTTGCTGCCAGCATCTGTGCTGCTTTGACCTGAGCCTTCACAGGTGACCCTGCAGTGATCATTTGACATAGCTGCACCGCAATACTATATTTTTTGAGGCTTGACCTGTTATCCTGCAGTGTAAGGAGCATATATGCATTATCTGGTATTATCTGACATTCATGGCGGCATAGATGAGCTCAGGCAGGCTCTGTCCTTCAGAGACAAGCTTAACTGTGATGCCGTGATCCTGCTTGGCGATCTGCTCAATCACGGTCCGCGCAACCGCATCCCTTCCTCCTATCAGCCTCCGCTGGTCGCCCAGTGTCTGAATGACATAAGAGATCAGATCATTTCCATTCGGGGCAATTGTGACAGCGAGGTGGACGGGATGCTCTTTGACTTCCCCTGCAACGCACCTTACGGGTATGTATGGCTGGATGCGGTGGATGGCAGACGCAAGGTTTTTCTGACCCACGGTCATCTGCATCCCTGCAGCACGCCTGAGCAGCAGCGGCGTCTGGGCCTGGGGCCTAAAGATGTGGTACTCTCAGGTCACACCCATGTCAGCGGCATTTTTCCACAGGAGGGCGGAGTGGTGAATATCAATCCCGGCTCCACCACGCTGCCTAAAGGCGGCAGTCAGGCAGGCTTTGCCACGCTTACGGAAGAAGGTGTATTTCTCTATAATCTGTCAGGTCAGAATTATGCCAGCTATCAGTTCGGCCTTTAAAATTTTGACCTAGTATGCAAAATGCCAAAATACCCACAATTCATCAGATAACTTATGCGGCAATAGGGTAAGATAGTTGTGCTTTAACGCGCAGAACTTAAGCTTGTCTGCGCTGCTTTGGTTAAATCTCAGGAGAATGTTAATGTTTGCTACCTCAATTAAACTTGCTGAAAAATATAATTATTTAGAGCCAAAATTTACCTCTGCCTATAAATGGTTAGCTGAGCATGATGTCACTAAGATGGAAGATGGCCGTTACGATATTGCTGACGGTGTCTTTGCCTTAGTTCAGCGTTATACCACTCTGCCTTTTGCTAAAGCCCGTTTTGAAGCACACAATGATTTTCTGGATATTCAGTACCTCGCTGAAGGTCAGGAGTCCTTTGGCGTAGCCTTACGTGAAGGCGCCAAACTGGTAGAGTCCAATGAAAAGGGTGACTGCTATTTCTATGAGACTCCAAAATTCTATACCCAGGTCAATCTGCAGAAGGGTGATTTTGTGGTCGTGCCTCCTGAGGAAATCCATCAGCCGCGTGCTGCCTATCAGGAAAAAGAGATGCCTGTGGTAAAGGTGGTCGTCAAGGTCAAGTGCTAAACAGAATTGCAGCTTATAAAGACGCTTAATCTAAAGCATCAGGCTTAAGCAGCTTGAGCTCGGTGCAAGGCTGTAAGCATAAAGAGAGGAATGCAGGTTTAAGGCCTGCATTCTTTTTTAGAGGTTAAACAGGACAGGAGCTGAAGCTATCTGTAAAGTTATGTGCGCTGTATGGCCGATGATTTTTTAAACATAGTAAAAAATTTTGTTAAATATAACTTTGCGCAGATTTTTCTGGGACATTATTCATTACAATTTACGAAATATTTAAACATAACTTAAAAATTCAGGTAAGGTTGGCAGGACTAGATCAGAATAAATAACTGTATAATAACTTGTCAAACAGAGCTGCCTTGTGCAGGCGCGCATTTACGAGGCGTAAAGTCTCAGGCTCAGGTGGCAGGCAGTCAGGTCTGTCATCCTGGGGCAGGCGGCCTTTTTTGCTGAGGGCGCCAGGCAGGAGAACACGGTTTTTTCTAGAATAACCTGACCTACTTATCTAAATGTGTTTATTTATAAAAAACAGATAGCTGCAAGATCTGCAGAGCTTCATGCCATTCCCGCTCAGACCTTGTTTTTTAACAATTTTTTATGGTAAGACAAGCCGTTGCCATTGCCAGAACTCTTTTTAGCTCAGCTTTTAGCTGAGTTATGCTACCGAGTTCTCAGAAAAACAAGAAAAAAATAATTAAATATCATGCCTTATAGTACAATGATCTATACATGGTTTTCATGTGTCTTTTAGATATATTTAGGATCTTTCTCTTTTATAAATAATCCTTGTTTGTAGTGATAAATAAGCTTGATTTTACATAATGACTGAGGTGTTTAGGTATGGCTAGAACAGAACATGATTTTATTGGTGAGCTTGAAATTCCTGATAATGTTTATTATGGGGTGCAGACCTTCAGGGCTCTGCATAATTTCAGGATGACCGGGCAGCGTTTTGGCGATTATCCCTTCTTTGTGAAAGCCTTTGCGCTGGTCAAGAAGGCGGCAGCGCTGACGAATAAGGAGCTTGGCGTACTTGACGGATGGATTGCCGATGCGCTGGTAGGGGCCTGTGATCAGGTGCTGCAGGGCAGATATGCCGATCAGTTTGTGGTAGATATGCTGCAGGGCGGGGCAGGGACCTCGACCAATATGAATATGAATGAGGTGCTGGTCAATGTGGCGCTGGAGATGACAGGGCATCACAAGGGCGAGTATCAGTATATTCACCCCAATGATCATGGCAATCTCGGACAGAGCACCAATGATACCTATCCAAGCTCCATCAAGGTTGCAGCGGTGTTTTATTTAAAGCAGCTGCAGGAGGAGCTGGAGAAATTCAGTCAGGTGTTAAAGCAGCGTGCCGCAGAATTTACGGATGTGATCAAGATGGGCCGCACTGAGCTTGAGGATGCCGTGCCGACAACTCTGGCCAATACCTTCAATGCCTTTGCTGCCTATATTGATGCTGATCTGCAGAAAGTAACCCTGGCCAAGTCTCTGATGCAGAACCTGAACCTTGGTGGTACCGCCATCGGAACAGGGATCAACTGCCATCCTGACTATGCTAAGAGAGTGAATGAGCATCTGAGCACTCTGTGCGGGATTGAGTTTAAGAATGCGCCTAATCTGATTGCCGCCACTCAGGATACCTCTGATTTTGTGACGGTCAGTGCGCTCTTAAGAACCTGCGCGGTACATCTAATCAAAATCGCCAACGATCTGCGCCTGATGAATTCAGGTCCGCGCTGCGGTCTGGGAGAGATTGAACTGCCTAAAATGCAGCCGGGCAGCTCGATTATGCCAGGTAAAGTCAATCCGGTGATCCCGGAGGTCACCATCGAAGGCTGCTATCAGGTGATGGGCAATGATCTGACGATAACCCTGTGCAGTCAGCGTGGTGAGTTTGAGCTGAACGCGGTGGAGCCTGGCATTGCCTATGCGCTCTTTAATTCTCTCAATATTCTGACCAATACCGTAAGAACTATCAATGAGTTTGCGGTTAAGGGTCTTAAGCCTCGAAGTGCTGAATGCCTCAAGGCAGTCATGAATTCCGTCGGTATCGTAACGGCCTTCAATCCATTTCTTGGCTATGAAAAATCGGCCTCTATCGCCAAAGAAGCTCTGCAGACAGGGAAGGCGGTCGGTGAGATCTGTGCTGAACGCGGCTATTTGTCTCAGGATGAGATCGCAAAGATTCTGGAGCCTCGGAATATGCTCAATCCTCAGATGACCAAGAAACGTCAATCCTAGATCTGCAACTTAAGTTGAGTGCACCGTAGGTGCAGGGAGGCAGGCTTTATGCTGTATCTTGAACTTGTCGTCCTGTTAGGCTTTATTCTGCTCGGCGTAAGACTGGGCGGGATGGCCGTCGGCTTTACCGGAGGCATGGGAGTGATCGTCCTTACCCTTCTGGGGCTTAAAGCCGGAGCTATTCCCTGGGATGTAATTCTCATTATTGCTGCCGTGATCAGCGCCATCACTGCCCTGCAGCTGGCTGGAGGGCTTGACTATCTGGTGCTGCTTGCCACTAAATTTCTGCGCAGGCATCCTAAGCATATTACCCTGCTTGCACCTGTGGTGACCTGGGGTATGACAGTCTGTGCCGGAACCGGACATACCGCATTCTCGATGATCCCCGTGATTGTTGAAGTTGCCAAAAAAGAAAATATCCGGCCGTGTGTACCGCTGTCCATTTCCGTGGTGGCATCTCAGCTGGGCATTACGGCAAGCCCAGTCTCGGCAGCGGTGGTGTTTATGGCCTCTGATGCCGCTTTGGGCGGCATCGGTATCAGCTATCCGGTGCTGCTTTTGATCTGGCTGCCTACGACTCTGCTTGCCAGTGTGCTGACCGGTCTGATTTTGAACCTGTGCTGCAGGCTCGACCTGTCAAAGGATCCTTATTATCTGGCCCGCAAAGCTCAATTAAAGGAGGTCGGGAATGCGGCACCTCAGGCCGAGACGGAGCTTAAGCCTTATGCCAGGCGCTCGCTGCTGATTTTTCTCTGCGGTATGGTGATGGTGGTGTGCTATGCCACGGCCATCAGCAATAACATAGGCCTGATTAAACCGACGGCCGTGGTCGGATATGAAAAGGTTTATGAACACACCAATCCTCAGCTTTTTTCAAGTCTCGTGCAGGAAAACGCCAAGAGCGACTCAGGGGTTCAGAGCATACAGATTCAGGAGGATTCAAACCTTGGCAGATATGTGAATAAACCGGTTCTTGGGTTTGTGCTGACGCGCGATCATGCCATTATTTCCTTTATGCTGGCGGTGGCGACCATCATTGTCCTGTGCTGCAGACTGGATGTCAGTCTGCTGCCTGACACCACGATCTTCAAGAACGGTATGTCAGCCTGCGTCTGCGTCATGGGTGTGGCCTGGTTAGGTGATACCTTTGTCTCCAATCATATTGAGGAGATTGAGGCGCTGGCGGTGAGGTTTGTGATTGACCATCCTCCGATCCTAGCCGTAGCGCTCTTTTTTGCCAGTACGCTGCTGTACTCGCAGGCTGCTACAGCCAAGGCCCTGATGCCGACCATGATTGCAGCTTTGGGCATCACGGCGAGCAATCCTGAGCATGCCTATATTATAGTGGCGAGTTTCCCTGCCTTGTCAGCTCTGTTTGTCCTGCCAACCTATCCAACTCTTATAGGTGCGGTAAATATGGATTATACCGGCACCACCCGCATTGGAAATATGCTCTTCAATCACTCATTTATAATTCCAGGAGTGCTGGCGATAAGCCTGGCGGTGATGCTTGGCTTCATTCTCGCACCGCTTCTGCTCTAGAAGCTTTAAAGGGGCGTCTCTGTCTAAATTCTAGACAGAGACGCACTTTGAGAAAGTCTTAAGTGAGGTTTTAGTCAGGTCTAGTTTCTCAGCACTACGAGGCACTGCTCGGAAAAGTCTACAAACTCCTGCAGTTCCTTGGTGGTGTAGAGCTTGACTGCATCCGGCTTTTCAAGCTCGGCTGAAATCTTCTTCAAAAGCTCCAGATCTGAACAGTTTTTCCGGTTGACCTCAGGCAGGGTGAATTTGCTGTCAGAAGCTGTCTGGAGAGGGGGAGTGCTCTCCTCAGCCAGAGCCGGAGTCAGAGCAGTACAGGCAAAAATCAGGGCAAATACAGAGAGCTTCATAGTTTATCGATCCAAATCACTGTTACGGCTGCGTTGTAATCTTTCCATTTCAAGACCTTTGGCAATAGCCTGCTGTCTTCTGCGTTCATCACGGGCCTTGAGCCACTGTGCCCGTGCTTCCATAGCCTGCTTATGCTGTTTGCTGCGCGCATCCTTCTTGATGAGCTCACACTGCTCTTCATATTGTGACAGGCGCTTTAAATAAACATTGGTGGTCTGGGCATTGCCTGAAATATTCATGATCTTCTCAAGCGTCTCGGAGAAGACGGCAGTATTGCCACAGTTCTCCGCATTAGCTTCAGGAATGGCAATTTCAGTATGCTCAACCTCACGCTGAAACTGAGGATTGAGCTTGCCGTTGGATTCAAGCGCCAGAACTGCCTGACAGCAGCAGAGACTGAGCAGTAAAGCATTAAAAGCTAGTTTCACGATTTAGCATCCTTTACTCTAACTTTAATAATTTGATTTAATGAAAACAAATAATTAAAAAATCAGTACCCATAAACTGGATAAAACTTAATAAAATCAATTATAAGCTAAGTTTTTCAAAAAATCTTAAAAAAATAATTTGACAGGTGATTAAAAACCTCTATAATGCATTTCCGTTGTCACTCAGATGACAACCTAAACTGAAAACAAAGTTTAGCAGGTTCTTTAAAAATTAGTACGGACAATCTGTGTGGGCTCTTGTAAAAAGAGCAAAAAA
>JAILLS010000057.1 GCA_024693025.1 Succinivibrio sp.
TTTGTTTTGCTATTAAAACAATACCGGATTGAAATGGTCTTTTCAATTCAAGTTTTCAAAGAGCTCTTTTCAGATCGGTAAAAGGTCTAAAAAGGAAAAGAACTAAGACTTAGTGTTACCCACACATATGCACGAAGTCTCATTTATAAATTTCTTTTAACGTTGAGCAGAGAGGAGCTCAGCAGGTTTCAGTCCTCTTTAAGATGGCCTTTGCTTACCTGCGGTCGGATAAAATTTTCGCAGGCATATTGCCACAGAACGGTGGAACCTTCAGCGGTACGCCGGTTGCGTCCCAGAACCTGTGAGAGTCTGACCTGATGTTCAAGCCAGGCTCTGCCGTCAGTGGCTGCATTGAGCATGACAGGCTGGAAATTATCGAGTGTATGCGCAAAACAGGCTTCCTTGGTCTGCCAGGCCTCAAACTCATCCCACAGAGAGCGCATTTGCGCTCCTTGATCGGCAGGCAGCAGGGCAAACAGTCTGTTGGCTGCCGCTACTTCTCGCTCGCGCTGGGAAGAGAGAGCGGATTTGTCGTAGGCATAGGTATCACCAGCATAAATTTCCACCAGATCATGGATGATCAGCAGACTGATGACGCGCAGCAGATCAAGATTGGCATCATTAGCGTGTTCGCCAAGAATCAAGGCCATGAGCGTCATATGCCAGGCATGCTCTGCATCATTTTCCTTACGTGACCCGTCGGACAGATAGGTCTGCCTTACAATCTTTTTGGCTTTATCTGCCTCAAGGCAGAAGTTAAGCTGTTTGCCAAGCCGGACCTTCTGCGTTTCGGTCTTCTGCGCCCGCAGTCTGAGACCTAGATAGACCACATCTGACATAGGATTGTGATAGTAAGGCGCAATTTCCTTAAAGCCTTTGCGCAGATAGAGTCTTAGGGCACTCTGCAGCGCTTTTAGCGTATCCAGATACATCCACTCAAAGCCCTGAGCACGCGCTGCATTGACGGCGACATTAAGCAGGGCTTCTCCTGCTCCCTGCCGTCTGAAATCAGGCATTACGAAAAAGCGCTTGAGCTCGCAGCAGCCCTGACCGAGATCCTTATAGGCCACGCAGCCTTTAGCCTCTCCCTCATCAGTACGGCATATAAAGGCTTCCACAAATTTGGTGTCAAGCTGGGCAATCTCTTCATTAAGGCCCTGAAAACTCAGATCACGATCCAGCGTTTTTACGTAGGCAATGATCTGTTCGCGAAATTCAATCCATTGTTCTTTTGTGCTAATTTTTTCAATATACATGTTTCCTGCCTTCTGGTGGAGTTAGTGCCATACCAAACTTACATGAATACTCATGCTCTTGGATCTGCCGGTGTTAAAAAGCTCAGGCTCTGAAATGAGTGCTTATTTTCTGTACAAAGTGCAGTCAGGAAGGTCCACTCTTAGATAATTTTTGCAGATCTTAAGCGTTTATCAAGAGTCTTAGCTGTCATGTTGTATAGCGTACGTGGTAGAATAACTGTTTATTATCCTTCACAAGCTTTGCCTGAGTGTAATGTGCATGAAAATTCTAAGTTCAATTCTGCATTTTATTAAAAATGATCAATCCAAGGAATCTCAGATTAAGTGGTCTCTGTATCTGAGAGTCTGGAAGGAATTTGGCCTGCCCTACTGGAAGCTTCTGGCCGCAGGTGCTCTCTGTACAGTGGTTGCCGCAGCAGCCGAGGGCTATGCTATCACCCTGGTCAAGCAGATGATTGATGAAGGCTTTATTGCCAGAAATATGAACTCGCTCTATATTATCGGCCTGCAGCTGATTGCTGCCTACAGTGCCAAGAGTGTGTTTACCTATTCAAAGACCATTACGCTCTCCAAGGCGGGTCTGCTTGGCGCAGCGAAGATCAGAAAACAGCTGTTTGCGCATATGATGGGGTTTTCACAGCGCTATTTTCATACCATGCAGACCGGCAACATCATGAATGCCTTTACTGGCCTTGCCGGCGCCATGCTGGAGCTAGTCACCTCGCATGTCATGTCCATTATTCAAAATGTGTCCACTCTGATCATCATGGTCTGTCTGATGTTCTGGTATGCCCCGCAGCTGACGGTAACCTTACTGTTCTTAGGTCCCTGCATTGGAGTGATTGTGACGATTCTAACCCGCAAGCGCCGGGTGGTGGCACGTACCTCCTTTGGCTTTGACGCCCTGTCTCTCTCGCAGATCAGCGAGGCGATCAGCGGCATTAAGACTATTCAGGCTTTTGGTGCCGAAACGCAGGAATATAGAAAAATTTCGAAAACTGAAGATAACAAGGTGGGCGTAGGGATGCGCGCTGCGCGCATCACCGGTCTGCAGTCCCCGCTGCTGGAGGTATTGATCTCCGTAGGCCTGTGCGGTGCTCTGCTGATCGGCGGTCATTTTATTACGAGCGGTTCACTGACCACGGGTGATTTTACCGCCTTCCTGTTAGCCATGTCGGCAGCGTATAAGCCGGCTAAGACCCTGAGTAATTTAAATGGCGGCATTCAGGTGGGGCTGATTGCAGCCGAGAATATCTTTGCCATGCTCGATGAGCAGTCAGAAATCCAGGACCGTCCTGACTGTGTGGAGCTTACTGGCCGCAAGCTTGAAGTGGAGCTGCGCGATCTGTCCTTTGCCTATGATCCTAAGGATGGTGAGGTGCTGCATCAGCTCAATCTTAAGGTGGAGCCGGGGCAGATCTGTGCTTTTGTCGGACAGAGCGGCGGAGGCAAATCGACGATTTTCAACCTGATCTCAAGGTTTTATGACACCACGCAGGGGCAGGTACTGATCAATGGCCGCGATATTCGGGAGTATTCCTTAAAATCCTTAAGACAGAATATCGCCAGTGTGTCACAGGATGTGTTTCTGTTTGATGCTTCTATCTCCGACAATATCCGCTATGGCAATCCTGAGGCCACTGAGGAGCAGATTATAGCGGCGGCAAAAGCTGCCAATGCCCATGACTTCATTATGGAATTCCCTGAAGGGTATGACTTTAAGGTCGGCGAGCGCGGCGATCTGCTCTCAGGCGGTCAGAAGCAGAGAATTGCCATTGCCCGCGCGATCTTAAAGGATGCTCCAATCCTGCTTCTAGACGAAGCTACTTCAGCCCTGGACAGCAATTCCGAGCATCTGATTCAGCAGGCGCTCTCGCAGCTGATGAAGGGCAGGACCACGTTTGTGATTGCCCATCGCCTGTCCACCATTGTGGAGGCGGATCTGATCTGTGTGGTACAGCGCGGCAGAATTATCGAGCAGGGGACCGATGCTCAGCTCTATGCACAGGACGGCGAGTATACCAAGCTTAAGGATCTGCAGTTCAAAGCCAATGAAGAGGCTCTCGGCAAGGATGGCTCGCCTTCCAAAATGCCTATTTAACTGGTTAAATGCCTAAGGATATAAGCCATTATGAATAATGAGCAGGTGCAGAATGAAATAGCTGCGATCGCCATTGCGGTGCTCGGGGACTATGATTCCAACCGGGCGATTGATAATATGCAGGATGTCTTTGTGCAGCCGGACCGCGAGGAGATCTTCAGTTGTATTGAGAATCTGTTCAAGGTGATCTATCCGGGCTTTTATCGGGATAAAACCTACAAGATTTTCAATATCGGCAATACCATTTCAGTCCTGCTTGAGGATATTCAGTTTCATTTAAGCAAGCAGATTTATCTTGCGCTGCGCAGCGTCTCCAAGGAGCTAGAGTGCGATAAGGAACAGCTTGAGAATAAAGCTGAACAGCTCGCGCTTGCGTTTCTGCGGACCCTGCCTGCGGTGCGCGCCATGCTCGATGAGGATCTGCATGCTGCCTTCGACGGAGATCCGGCAGCCTTCAGCTTCGGCGAAATCATTATCTCTTATCCTGGGCTGTTCGCTATTACCATCTACCGGCTGGCCCATGAGCTTTATGGGCTTAAGGTTCCGCTGATACCCCGGGTCATGACCGAGTATGCCCATTCAAGAACCGGCATCGATATTCATCCCGGCGCGTCCATCGGACATAATTTCTTTATCGATCACGGCACGGGCATTGTGATTGGACAGACCACGGTGATCGGCAATAATGTCAAAATCTATCAGGGTGTGACCCTCGGCGCGCTGTCCACGCATGGCGGTCAGCTGCTCAAGAGTCAGCGCCGGCATCCGACCATCGAGGATAATGTTACCATCTATTCCAATGCTTCAATCTTAGGCGGGGAGACCGTGATCGGGCATGATGCGGTGATCGGCGGCAATGCCTTTATTACTCATTCAGTCAAACCTGGTACCCGCGTGAGCGTCAAGACTCAGGAGCAGGCCCTTACTGAAATGCGCCATAAGGTCAAGAGCAGCGATCCTCTGGATGAGTGCTGGGATAAGGACGCCTAGCTAGCCGATAAAGCATTCGTTAAACTGCTGCATCAGCTCGCGGCGCTCCTGCTTGCTCTTCTGCTCTTTCTCTTTCTTCTGCTCCTTAAAGCTCTTACGTTTAAGCCGCAGCTGCTTTAAGGTCAGCAGCTTTGACAGAGTCAGATAATAAAGAGGGATGACAAGATTGGGATTTGGCTCAGCCTGAGGCAGAAGCTGGGCATAAAGCGGACCTTTGAGCAGGCTGTCAGAAGGCTGGGCAAGCTGCAGTTTAAGACCTTCTCCAAGCTTTAACAGCAAAGATAAAGAGAGGAACTCCTGCTGCTCTAAGGAAGCTGCTGTCGTGAAAGTCGCAAGCTGCACCTTAAGCAGGCTCTCCCTGAGCAGCAAAGCACATTCTGCCGGCATCGGCAGGCAGGCTGAGAGCAGGGCATTGCTGCTCTTTACCCCCGCACCTAACTGCCTCAGTATAAGCTGCTCCTTGAGCTCCTCTACAAGCCTGTGGACCGTGACCTCCTTCTGAGTTCTGCTGCTGCAAGGCTGCTCGATGAGCTCTCCGGCTGAGCTGCCGTACAGTTGTGTCCTAGGCGCAGAAGCTGTGCTCTCAGAGCTGTTCTTTGTGAGAGCTGCCGTGAATAAGGCCGCCTGCGCAGCCTCCTGCCGCTGCGCAGTAACGGTCATCAGATTCAGGGTATGCTGCAGAGAAACTGTACTATAGGCTAGCATGCTTACTCTCCCGTGGACAAGGTTAATCTAAAGCTGTGATTTTGCTTAGTTAATAATCCTTTAGCATCTTTGATGCCAGATTTAATATATTGAAATAAAAGATAAATAAATAAGAGGCGGCAAGAGAGGCCGGCAGATTTTGCCGATAAAAAAAGACAGGCCTGAATGCCTGTCCTTTAAGATAGCTTTAGGGTTTAGGCCTTGCTGGCATCTTCAGTTGAGAAGACACAGTCGTTAAGACCAAAGCGGGTGAAGCTCTTGTAGCCCAGCACGGCAAGACTCTGAGCAATCTGCTCAAATTCGGCCTTGTTCTTGACCTCCACGAGGATGATCGGATGGCAGCGCTCGATAAGCTTCTGAGCACCCTTGATAATCTGCAGCTCCAGACCTTCTGAGGCAATGCGGATGAAATCACAGCCGCCCTTGATGGTGTCATCTAAGGTTACAGCCGTATAGGTGCCATTGGCATCCACCTTGAACTGAGTGGCAGCCAGATTGCCTAAGGCATTGACGGCGATGGAAGCCTTACCTTTCTGATCGGCGCAGACTGCCTGATGCAGTTTGACATTCTTGACCTGATTGAGATCAAGGTTGCGCTCTAAGGCTTTGCACAGATGCTGCTGCGGCTCGAAGGCTTCAACGCTGCCGGCTTTGGCAATAGTGCTGAAGAAAATGCTGTGGTTGCCGATGTTAGCACCGATATCCACGATCTTCATGCCTGGCTTGAGGTATTTCTGTCTGACAGCTTCAAGAACGTCAATCTTATAGAAGCTGCTGTTGAGCACGATCAGACGCTGAATCAGATCGCGCGGCAGATCCGGGAGGTAGAAGGTGAATTCTTCATCGGCAAAGACAAAATCAAAGAGATCGTTATAGATCTTGTAGACACAGGTGACGGCAGCACGGAGCTCGTTTAAGTTTTCGAGTACCTGTACCTTAAAATTCTCATCGCTAGCAAGCTTCTGTTCTAAAACCTGCTGATTGATAGACAGGGTAGTGTTTTCAGTTTTTTCCTTCATTTGTAAACTCCAGTTTTGGGTTATTTTTATGATTCTCAATCCTGTTTCGGTTAATTAAAGAGGATATGAGTGGAGATCTTTTCGATGCTCATAATAATGATCTTTGTCACAACTTGCAAGCTTGTCACCAATCTGTCAGCGCTGATCGTCAAGCTCAATGAGCTGATAGTGACGTGCGCCGAGCTGCATCTTTACAGCATGCTCGAGGATATGCTCACCTTGTCGTGAAGTGACGCGCTCCTGTACGGATGCACCATCCGGAGCGGCAAAGATCAGATCCAGGGCGGCCTGATCGCAGGCCACTGCGTCTGCAGAGGCAAGAATGCCCAGATCATGCATGTCAGGTTCGCTAGGATGGCTGTCACAGTCGCAGTCTACCGAAATATGGTTGAGCACATTCAGATAGACCACGCGTTTGCCGTGATCCATATAGTCTGAGACCGCTTTGGCCGCTTCTGCCATTGCGGCGATAAACTCAAGGTGCTCCTGCGTATCGTTGCTTAAATAGCCGCCGCCATTTCTGCCAAAGACTTCCTCGGTAAAGTGTCCTGCCGAGTGGATCAGATTTTTGCCGCGTTTTGAGGCAATGCCGATGGAGGCGTTCTTCAGCCCTCCGCCAAAGCCTCCCATGGCATGACCTTTAAAATGCGAGAGCACCACCAGAAAGTCATAGTTAGCAAGATGAGAGCCGACGAGATCCTCTTTCAAATAGGTACCTCCTGTTACCGGCAGTGAGATTTCACCTTCGCTGTCCATGATATCTACCGGGGCGATGGCGGTAAAACCATGCTCTTTTGCTACCTGAAGATGACTTTGCGTCTCAAAGCGGGCGCCAGGATAGGCAGTATTGCATTCAACCAGGGTAGCCTTGAGCTTTGTGACCAGATCTGCAATCAGCTCTGGTGCAAGATAATGGCTGTTGCCGGCCTCACCGGTGCTGATTTTGACCGCGACTCTGCCCTGAGGCTGAATGCCTAAAGCCTCAAAGGCTCTGACAAGTCCCTTGGCATCAAGCTGTCTGGTGAAATAGACCCTGGGAGCCTGAGAAGACCTGACGCGGTGTTCAAGCCTGTGCAGAGGAAACTTCTGTACGTAAGAAGACTCTGCTGCATCACAGATAAGGCAGGCAAGGCTTAAGACACTGATGAGCAGGGCATTTTTAAGCTGCATGGTAAAACTCCAGAGTGTGGTATGGCTGATAAGATTGAGGCCGAGCTTTAAGCCTGGCTGCAGGATGATTATAGCTAAAATCAGTCTGAGTAAGTCAGAGCTGAGCGCAGTATTGTTCCTGGCAGCCAGACCTCAGCCTAAAGCTTAGGATAACTGAATATCGTTTTGTTTTATAAGGACTATAGCTAAAAACCAGGTTCGGCATGCTCAGAGATAAGTGATCTTTGTCGCAAATTACAATTGACAACTTTGTCCGCTCTTAAGAAAATAGGGGACTTAATAGGATTTTTTTGACCTTTGAACATGGAGAGTATATGCGCGTTTTGAAATTTGGCGGCACATCCGTGGCTAATGCCGATTGCTTTGAAAATGTGGCAGAGATTGCCGTAGACAGCGCATCCCGCGAACAGATTGCCCTGGTCTTGTCAGCACCGGCGAAGATTACCAATCTTCTGGTCGCTTTAGTTCAGCAGGCGCAGCTTGGTGAGAGCGGGGAGACACAGTTTAAGGCGATAGCAGAGATCGTCAAGCCCATTATCACCACTCTAGGCTCCCGTTATCCTGAATACAGGATGGATGCGGTGATGCAGGAGTATGAGAGCATCATCAGTCTGATTGAGAAGAGAGTGCAGGGCATTGTGCTGCTCGGACAGTGTCCGGAGCGGGTCATGGCTTTTGTGGAAAGCCGCGGCGAAGCTTTTTCGATCGCCATCATGCAGGAGCTGCTCAGAATCAAAGGCAAACGCGTGGCGGTACTCGATCCGGTCAAGACCCTGATTACCGAGGGCAAGGTGATGGAGTCCTCAGTTGTGATTGAGAAATCCAGGACCCTCTATGCTCAGCACAAGGTGATGGATGACAAGGCGGTGCTGCTGATGGCCGGATTCTCAGGCGGTGATGAGCATGGCGAGCTGGTGCTTTTAGGGCGCAACGGTTCTGATTATTCCGCAGCCTGCCTGGCAGCCATTATTGATGCCGATTACTGTGAAATCTGGACGGATGTGGACGGCGTATACAGCTGTGATCCACGCCTCGTGCATGATGCGGTGCTGCTCAAGCAGCTCTCCTATCAGGAGGCCATGGAGCTCTCCTATTTCGGCGCTAAGGTCCTGCATCCGCGCACCATTACACCTATAGCTCAGTTCCAGATCCCATGTCTTATCAAGAATACCAAGAATCCGCGGGCTGAAGGCACCCTGATTTCCTCGGATATTGATCCGCAGGTCCCGATCAAGGGCATCTCCGATCTTAAGGATATCGCACTGCTCAATATTTCAGGTCCCGGCATGAAGGGCATGGTAGGTATGGCAGGACGCCTCTTTACGGCTGTGTCACGCTCGAATATTTCCATCGTGCTGATCACGCAGTCCTCCTCTGAGTATTCCATTTCCTTCTGTATCAGACAGAGCGATCTGGAAAGCTGCCTGGAGGCGATTACCGAGGAATTCAGACTGGAGCTCAAGGAAGGCGTGCTGGAGCCGATTCAGGTCAAGGAGAACTGCGCCATTATTTCAGTGGTCGGCGACGGTATGCGGACCATGGCCGGCACCTCAGGCCGCTTCTTCAGGGCGTTTGCCGAGGCCAATATCAATGTCAACGCCATCGCCCAGGGTTCCTCCGAGCGTTCGATTTCAGCAGTCATCGCCATGGATAAGGTCGCTGAGGCGATCGCGGTCACTCATATGGCCTTCTTCAACTCGCTGCAGGTCCTCGATCTTGTGATAGTCGGAGTAGGCGGTATTGGCTCAGAGCTCATCCGCCAGATCCGTCATCAGGGCGATGAGCTGCGCAAGCTGCACGGCATCGATATTAGGGTCGTAGGGCTTGCCAATCTCAATCACTTCCTCACCAATTCGCAGGGCATTGACCTGAGCAGCTATAAGGAGGAGCTTGAGCAGACTGATGCGGCACCGTTTACTCTGGATGCCTGCAGGCATCTGGTTGCCGACAGTCACCTCGTCAATCCGGTCTTTGTCGACTGTACCTCAGATGAAGGCATAGCCATGCTTTACTGCGATTTGATGCAGCTAGGCATGCATGTGGTAACTCCTTCTAAGAAGGCTAATACCAGCAGCATCGAATACTATCGCAAGCTGCGCAAGACGGCTCGCCGCTATCACCGCAAGTTCCTGTATGAGGCCAATGTGGGCGCAGGTCTGCCGGTCATCAACACCCTGCAGAACGAGCTGGCAGCCGGCGATAAACTGATTGAATTTTCAGGTATTATGTCAGGTACGCTCTCCTATATCTTCGGTCTGGTTGAGGATGGTTATACTTTGTCTCAGGCCACCGTGGATGCCTATGAAAAAGGCTTTTCTGAGCCGAACCCCCGCGATGATCTGGAGGGCATGGACGTAGCCCGCAAGACCCTGATTTTAGCCCGTGAGTGCGGGTATGCCCTGGAGCTTGAGGATATCAAGGTCGAGAGCGCGGTCAATCCTGACTTTATGAAGGGCAGCACAGCCCGTGAGGTGCTCGATAACCTCAAGGAAGCGGATGCCCAGTTCTCAGCGAGAGTCAGTCAGGCGCGCGCTGAGGGCAAGGTGCTGCGTTATGTCGCGACTATTCTTCAGGATGGTCAGTGCAGCTGCGGAGTCAGAGCCGTGGATGCCACAAATCCGCTGTTCAAGGTGCGCGATGGTGAAAATGCCCTGGCTCTGACTACCGCCTATTATCAGCCGATTCCGCTGGTGATCAGAGGTTACGGTGCGGGCAAGGAAGTTACCGCAGCCGGAGTGCTGGCGGATATTCTGCGTCTGCAGAACTGGACTCGTGAAGGTTAATCTGGAGGGCCGTATCTGACGGCTAAGATACATGTCTACTGCTTATAGAGCCTATGCTCCCGCGTCAGCGGCAAATCTGTCCGTGGGGTTTGATCTCCTCGGGGCAGCTCTCAAACCTGTCTCAGACAAGGTTTTGGGTGATGAAATCGTGATTTCAGGCGGCGCAGCCGGCAGCGGCTGTGTGGTTGAATGCCGAGGCCGCTATGCCGGCAAACTGCCTGATGATCCTAAGAAGAATATTGTCTATCAGGCCTATCTGCTGGTTAAGGAGCTGTGGGAGAGCAAACAGCAGAGCATGCCTGATGTGCATCTGGTGCTGTCCAAAAACCTGCCAATCTGTTCAGGCCTGGGCTCGTCAGCTGCCTCGGTGGTTGCCGCCGTTGTGGCTCTGGATGCCTATCTTGGCTCAGCTTTGAGCGAGAGCGAGAAGCTTGATCTGATGGGCAGGCTGGAAGGTCAGATCTCAGGCTCTATTCACTATGATAATGTGGCTCCCTGCTATTATGGCGGTCTGCAGCTGATTGTGGGTGAAGAAGGCACCGTGTCAAGAACCCTGCCGGACTTTGATCGCTGGTACTGGGTGTCCTGCTTCCCGGGCATCAAGGTCTCCACCTCGGAGGCAAGACGGATTCTGCCGGATGAGTACAGCCGCGCCACCTGCATTACCTACGCCAGGCATCTTGCCAACTTTGTGGATGCCTGCCATCGCGGAGATGAGCAGTTAGCCGCAGCATGTCTTGTAGATGTCATAGCTGAGCCTTACCGCAAGGATCTGATCCCGGGCTTTAGTCAGGCCCGTGATTTCGGCCGCAGTCTGGGGGCTTTTGCCACCGGTATTTCCGGCTCCGGCTCTTCCGTTTTCTCCGTCTTTGATGATCTGGAGAAGGCCAACGAGATGAAAGTTTATTTAGAGCGGAACTTTATCGCCAATGAAGATGGCTTCTGTCATGTCTGCAGAATTGACAGACGGGGCGCTTACGCAGAAAAAATTGAGGTTTAACATGGAATTATTCAATTTAAAAGATCATAATGAACAGGTCTCCTTCACCGAGGCGGTGCTCAGGGGTATCGGACGGGAGCAGGGGCTGTTCTTTCCGGACAGGATTGAGCCTCTCTCAGATCTTGATGAGCTGCTAAGCCTGCCTTTAGTGCCGCGCTCTCAGCGTATTCTGCGGCATCTCATCGGCTCTGAAATCCCGAATCTTGAGGCTATCATTGAGGATGCCTTCAGCTTCAGGGCACCGGTGGTCAAGGCAGATGAGAACATCTACTGTCTGGAGCTGTTCCATGGTCCGACCCTGGCCTTCAAGGATTTTGGCGCCCGTTTTATGGCCAGAGTCCTGGGTTCAGTCAGAGGAGAGCAGCATCTGACCATTCTGACTGCCACCTCAGGTGATACCGGAGCGGCAGTTGCGGCAGCCTTTTATGAGCAGCCAGGCATCGATGTGGTGGTGCTCTATCCTGAAGGCAAGATCTCCGTGCTGCAGGAGAAGCTCATCGCCACCTTAGGTAAGAATGTGCGTGCCGTGCGCATTAAGGGCATTTTTGATGAATGCCAGGATCTGGTCAAGACCGCCTTTGATGATCTCAGCTTCAAGCAGCAGATCGGCTTAAATTCTGCTAATTCCATCAATATCAGCAGACTGCTGGCGCAGGTCTGCTATTACTTTGAGGCAGTGGCACAGCTTGATGAGAAAGAGCGCGAACACGTGGTGTTCTCGGTGCCGTGCGGCAATTTCGGCAATCTTACCGCAGGTCTGGTGGCCAAGGCTTTAGGCCTCAAGGCACGCTTTGTCATTTCCTGCAATGCTAACGATACCGTACCGCGCTATCTAAAAAGCGGGGTGTGGGATCCGCATCAGACCATTGCCACTCTGTCTAATGCCATGGATATCTCAAGACCGAACAACTGGCCGCGGGTCGAGGCTCTGTGCAGGATGATGGGCTGGCCTTTGAGCTCTTTTGACTATGGCTCGATGACGGACAGCGAGACTGAGGAGACCATGCGCAGACTGTATCAGAAGACCGGTTATATCGCCGAGCCGCATGCCGCCATTGCCTATCAGACTCTGCAGAACAGCCTCAAGCCGGGCGAAACCGGGATTTTCCTCGGTACGGCTCATCCGGCCAAGTTCAAGAGCGATGTAGAGCGCATCCTCTCCACCAGTCTTGAGCTGCCTCAGACTCTGCAGCAGCGCTCGCAGCTGCCGCTTAAGGCTGTCAGCCTGCCGGCAGACTATGCCGGACTTAAAGCCTATATCCTTAAGGAGTTAGGCAGATAGAACACGGACTCTGACACACCTCACCTTTGTAAGGCGAGGTGTTTTTTTAAGTTTAATCAGGATATCAGATGACAGTGCACAAGAAATTAGGTGAAATCAGGCAGGCGCTTACGCAGCAGCATCCGCTACTGCTTACCGTAGGTGAAACCCTGCTGTTCTTAAGCCTCTGCAGAATAGGACTGATGCTCTGGCAGAACGAGAGCTATAAGCTGTCTGATGTTGGCTTTATCCTGCTGCAGGGACTGCGCGTGGATGTGCTCTTATGCTGCGCCTTTTTTGCTCTGCCGCTGCTGTACTGGATGTTAAGCTATGTCTTTA
>JAILLS010000049.1 GCA_024693025.1 Succinivibrio sp.
CTTGCAAAGCCAAAGGATTTAAATAAGGCCTGACGCTCTGCCTCATGCTTGAGTACACCCGTATAGAAAGCGCGGTTTACCTTCTGCTCGACCTCAAACGTGCTCACATCAGGAGCATCCAGCAGCCATTTGACCCGGCGCCCGATTGCCTCGCCTGAGTCGATAAGGCGCACCTTAGGCAGCAGAGTTTTGATCTCCTCGCGCAGATGCGGATAATGGGTGCAGCCCAGCACAATCACATCCGGCTGCCTGGCCTCAGGCAAATCCAGAAACGGCCGTAAACATTTTTCGACCTCCGCAAGCTCCACTTTACCGGTGATCATCTTGCGTTCAGCAACCGTCGCTAAATTGCAGTCGCCTACTGCAATCACTTCACAATCACGGGCAAAATCATCAATAAGGCGCTTGGTATATTGTCTTTTTACAGTGGCAGGTGTAGCCAGTAATCCGATAATGCCTTTTTGAGAGAGCATAGCAGCTGGCTTGACCGCAGGTACCACCCCCACAATCGGCAGGGTATGCTTCTTGCGTAACATCGGCAGCGCAATGGTACTGGCCGTGTTGCAGGCCACCACCAGAGCTGAGAACTCAAAGCGGCTCAGGGCCTTGGTTACCACCTCATCAATTCTGGAAATGAGCACTTCGTCGCTCTTTTCTCCATAAGGGAAAAAAGCATTATCAAACAGGAAATAGGTTTCGATCTCCGGATTGAACTGCTGCACTTCTTTGTAGACCGACAGACCGCCCACTCCAGAATCAAAAAACAGTACGCGCTTTATTTTCAGCATGCAAACGACTCTTTTTTGCTAAAATATTCCACAATTTATTTCTAAAGATAGTAAATGATCCGTTAGCTTTCATATTAAAAAGGTATAACATCATGTTACCCAAACTGCTCACTACTACTGATCCCCAGAATTATGCGCAATATCTTAGTGAAAAAACCACGCAGATTGCAAATGATTTTGTACAGGCAGGACTACAGGTACCTAAGCCTCAGATCTTTGAGTCAAAACCAGAATATTACCGCATGCGTGCAGAATTTGCGGTTTATTTTACCGACCATGAGCATCATTTTAATTATGTTATGTTTGTACCCGGCAGCGTGCCTCGACAGAAAATCGAGCTGACGGAATTTCCCATCGCTGTAAAGCCAATTAATCTTGCGATGCGCCTTTTGCGCGAGTATGCCCCGAGCTACGACTATCTGATGCATAAGCTTTTCAATATCAATTTCTTAGCCAACCAGGCAGGACAGGTCATTATTGCGCTTGAATATCACAAGCACCTCGATCCTGCGCAGTGGCATGCGCAGGCTCACAGTCTCAAAGCAGAACTTGCAGAGCATGGACTGGACGCTCAGCTGCTAGCCAGAGCTCATAAACAGGAACTATTAGAAGAGAGTAAGACCCTGCTTGAAACCCTGGAGCTTGAGGATCGCAGCTTTAAGCTCTATCAGGTGGAAGGCTGCTTTACCCAGCCTAATATGGGGATCTGCCAGCAGATGGTCAATTACGTAAGACAGGCCTGCATACCGCAGCACACCAGCGATCTTCTGGAGCTGTACTGTGGCTCTGGGACCTTTACCGTCTGTCTTGCCGATCGCTTCAGAAAGGTGCTCGCCACTGAAATTTCCCGGGTGCCGACCCAAACGGCCCTAAAAAATCTTAAGGCCAATGCCATTGACAACACCAGGCTGGTCAGACTCAGTGCAGTCGAGGTCACTGAAGCCCTGGAAGGCCAGCGCAGTTTCAGACGCCTGCAGGAGGCTAAAGTTAATCTTGCTGAATATCAGCTGGACACTCTGCTCATCGACCCTCCGCGCAGCGGGCTGCAGGATCCTCAGGCACTTGCCTTTACGGCCCGGTTTAAAAAAGTCATCTATGTATCCTGCAATCCTGCCTCACTCATAGCCGATCTCAAGGTGCTGAGCAAGACGCATCGTCTTGAGCGTTTAGCCTTTTTTGATCAGTTCCCTTATACACCGCATGTAGAATCAATCGTAATTTTGTCTAAACTCAACTAATTAAGCTAGGAGGATTAAATATGAGTGACCATCTCCGTCCGATTAACGCTGAAGAGAACCGCGATAAGGTAATTATCAAGACCAGTGCCATAGGTATCGTCACGAACGTCTGTCTGGCTGTCTTCAAGCTTGGAGTAGGCATCATGGCTAACTCCATTGCCGTAATCTTGGATGCTATCAATAATCTTTCAGATGCCCTCTCGTCGATTATTACCATTGTAGGAACCAAGCTTGCAGGCAAACTGCCTGATAAAAAACATCCTCTTGGCTATGGACGTATCGAATATTTAAGCGCCATGATTGTCTCGGGTATCGTCCTGTATGCAGGCCTTACCGCCGCTTTTGAATCAGTCAAAAAGATCATAAATCCTGAAAATCCCGACTACAGCCTTACCTCCCTGTTCATTATTGCGGTGGCTGTAATCGTAAAAATTGTGCTGGGCAAGTATGTCAAGCGCAAAGGTCAGGAAGTACATTCAGGCTCTCTCATCGCCTCTGGCTCTGATGCTCTCTTTGATGCCATTCTCTCGGCCTCTGTCCTGATCTCAGCCATCGTGTTTATGCTCAGCGGTCTCTCTCTTGAAGCCTATGTCGGCGTTGTCATCTCCATCTTTATTATCAAATCAGGCATTGAAATGATGAGAGATACCGTCGATGAAATTCTAGGCGTGAGAGCAGACAAGGAGAAAACCGCCAAAATCAAAACCCTGCTCAGGGAGGAGCCAGGCGTCATGGGAGCTTATGATCTCATCATGTATAACTATGGACCGGACAAGGATTTTGCTTCAGTACATCTGGAAGTTCCTGACACTCTGACCGCGCGAGAAATTGACAAGCTCTCAAGGCGGCTTGAACGCAAGGTTTATCAGCAGACCGGCGTCATCATTGCCGGCATCGGAGTGTACTCTTACAATACGAGTGAGGATGAGGTTGCCCACATCCAGAATACAGTACGCGAACTGGTTATGAAGCATGAGTGGGCAGTACAGCTGCATGGCTTCTATGTTGATCTGGAGGCCAAGGAGATGAGCTTTGATGTGGTCGTGAGTTTTGAAATACAGCCTAAACTTGCCTTACAGGAGCTTTATCGGGAACTTAAAGAAGTTTATCCGGACTATAAGATAGACATTGCGCCTGACCTCGATGTTTCAGACTAGGCGCTCCCTCACTGTTTAGTCAGGCCGAGAGTGTCAGGTGATGCTGCCCTGGCACCCTCAGTCATCCGGCTGGTCCTAAGAGCAGCCATATGCTCTTTAGGATATTTAGAAAAGCCCTTTTGAGAAATAGCGGTCGCCTCTATCCGGGAAGATCACGACTATATTGCCGGCTGCTCCCTGCGCCACCAGCTTTTTCACCGCGCATAAGGCTGCACCAGAAGAGGTCCCTGCAATCACACCTTCAGTCCTGGCAAGCTCACGCGTAAGCGCAAAAGCCTCTTCATCATTAACCTTGATAACCTGATCAACCAGCGACATATCCATCGTATCGGCAATGAAATCGTTGCCAATGCCCTCGATATTATAGTCATGATGTTCACCGCCTCCCATGGTGGACCCTTCAGGATCTGCCAGCACCCCGACCAGAGCAGGATTCTGCTCTTTAAGATACCTGACCACGCCTGAAAAAGTTCCTCCGCTGCCGGCACCTGCCACTAAATAATCTATCCTGCCGTCAAGATCGCTATAAATTTCAGGTCCTGTGGTTTCATAGTGAGCCTGGGGGTTAGCTAGATTACGGAACTGCCTTAAGGCAATCGCATCAGGGATCTCATCCAGCAGCCTTTGCGCCTCACGCTCTGCGCCCAGCATGCCATCTTCGCGAGGAGTATTGACGATCTCTGCACCCAGTGCTTTCATTAATGCCTGTTTTTCTGATGAAAATTTCAGAGGAACCACAAAGATCACCCGATAACCACGATTTAAGGCGGCTAGCGCCACCCCAAGTCCGGTATTGCCGGCAGTTGCCTCAATAATAGTGCCGCCTTGTTTGAGCAGCCCATGTTCTTCTGCATCCCTGATCATGTAAATGCCGGTACGGTCCTTGACGCTGCCCGATGGATTAAAGAGCTCAAGCTTGGCAAACACATTCACCCTGTCAGGAAACTTTGAATGGTTAAGCTTTAAAAGAGGAGTATGTCCAATCAAAGACTGTAGAGAATCATAATAATGCATACGGTACTTCCTTCAAACTTATACGTTTAATAACATAAAATTAGCTTTTGCTGGCACTTAAAGCCTGAGCTAAGTCATTTAGCAGATCCTCAGGATCCTCAAGACCTGTAGACAGGCGAATCAGACCATCCGTAATCCCCACCTTTCTGCGGATTTCCTCAGGTATGGCAGCATGGGTCATGGTGGCAGGATGGCACACCAGACTCTCTACTCCACCTAAACTTTCTGCTAAAACAATCAGCTTGAGCGCTTTAAAGAATTTCTGATAGGCATAGCCTGCCTTAAGCTCAAATGACATCATGACGCCGCCATTGCGGGCCTGTCCCTGATTGACGGCATAGCCTTTAAAGTCGGGAAGACCGGGATAGTAAACCCTTGCAATGCCAGGCTGCCTGATCAGAAATTGCGCAACCTGTTCAGCATTGCTCACATGTCTGTCCATCCTCACCCCTAAGGTTTTGATGCTGCGCTGCAGTAAAAAGCTGTCAAACGGATCAAGAACCCCACCGGTGGAGTTTTGAATAAAGGCAAGGCGGCAGGCAAGTTCCTGATCTCTAACCACCACCAAACCTGCAATCAGATCGCTATGCCCGCCCAGATACTTGGTAGCGCTATGAACCACCACGTCAAAGCCTAACTCGAGGGGACGCTGCAGATATGGCGTCATAAAGGTATTATCTGCAATGGAGACTAAATGATGGCGTCTGGCCAAATCTGCAACCCCGAGCAGATCGGTAATGGTCAGCAGCGGATTAGCCGGGCTCTCTACCAGAATTCCCTTGACCTCAGGAGTGATGCTTTGCTCTAAAGCGTTCAAATCCGTAGTGTCTGCAATCGTATAGGTAATCCCGAAATGAGAAAAGATCTTGTCCAGAACCCGATAGGTGCCGCCATACACGTTTGAGGAAATTAACAGCCTATCCCCCTGTTTAAACAGGGACAGCACTGCAGTTAAGGCGGCCATGCCTGAAGCAAAGGCAAATCCTGCCTGTCCTCCTTCTAACTCAGCAATCAGTGACTCTAAAGCCGCCCGCGTAGGGTTGCCGGTCCGGGTATATTCCCAGGTGACAGTCTCGCCTATGCCAAACTGCCTGAAGGTTGAAGTCTGATAGATTGGCACATTCACCGCATGCGCTGCATCCTCAGGGAGTCTGCCCCCGTGAATCATGGCTGAATTGATGCCCTGATAGTATTTTGTCATTTAAATTCTCCTTAAATTTTGCCTCTCCCTTATGCCAGCCTGTCCAGATGGCTGCCATCCCCTGCAGCAGGCTGAACTGCCTTTAAGCTAAAGAGCGGCTTTGATAAAATGCACGGTCTGGTAAGCCTTAAGCCCATCATGTCGCTGCCTGAAGTAACGCTCTGCAATGGTGGCAGGCGTAAGATGGAAAATGCCGTGATAGCCAAGCTGCCTCAGCTGTCCTTTTAAGGCTGTGACCTCATACCAGCCTGCCATCGGTTCCCCAAGGCTTGCAGTAAAACTTGAGAGTTTGAGGCTGCGACTGTCGCAGGAACCATCCTGAAAATCAAACAGCACGCGTGTCGGAGCCTGCATCAGGCCAGCAATAGCCTGCATGGTCTTAAGAAAAGTATTAAATTCTAAATAGTAAGAAACGCCTAAAATCGTAAACACGGTTGGCAGGGTAGGGTCAAAGCCTTCCTTCATTAAGCGCTCCTGCAGGACATCCTGGGCAAAATCGACAGCCACAAACACAGCCTTGCGGATATTCCAGCGCAGAGCAGCAAGCCTGTTCAGCTTCTGCCGCTGCGTAAAGGGATGGTCTACTTCGAAGGTTTTGATGTTATGCTGCTGATTGCGCCAGGCAAAGGTGTCAAGACCTGCGCCCAAAATCACATACTGTACCTGCTTTTTACCTTCGGCAAAAATGTGTAATTCACCTTCTGCCCAGGCACTGCGGGATAGCGGGATGGGGAAAAATTCAGCGGAAAGCTCGTCAAAAGCCGGCTGATGGTCTGCATCTGTAGTCTTGATCAGCCTGATCACTTCCGTGGCCGTCTGTCTGCCGATTAAGGTGCCTGCCAGACTGTCATTGAAAATACGTTCCTGGGTAGTTCTTGAATGTGTGGCTCTGACCCAGGCGCAAATCTTAGCTGTATAGCTTCCTGTATCACTCTGCATAATTTTGTCTATCCTCTTGCTGAGAATTTAAGATAAAAATCAAAACCGTAACCTGAGCTTGCTGCTGTAGGCTGCGGATAACCAGTGGCGCTTGAACCTGCGAGTTTAAAGCGGCACAGGACAACAGCAACACCAAAGAAGTGCACTAAAGCGTGCCGCGTCTTCAAGCGGGACATGTCCTGCGTTTTTCCCAAAGGTTTTGCTTAAAGACTGCGGCAGCAGGCCTTTATTCGCAGATACCTGGTTTAAGCTGGGTTTAAATTCGTTATGGGTTGAAATCTGTACTCTGTACATGCTGTATTGTCCAAAAAGCTTATACTCAAAAACACCAAGACCTGGTTTTCCCAAGCGGCGGCACAATACATCTTTACTGAATGAATCTGAGGCAGGCATCACATGCATCCACCCCTGGCCTACTGACTGCTCGGGAAGCTGAGTTTCGACAACACCTGAAGGTGCCGGTTGGGGCTGCAATTGACATATGACTGAATCCTTAAACATCGTGAGGCTTGCTGCGCTCAGAGCGTTTTAAAGTTAACTTCGACTTGCTGTCAGAAGTTTGTGTATATATTTTTAGCTCTAGCCTTTTTATTCTGTCAATCTAAATTTCGCGTCTTCCAAAATTATGTGATTAATATCACATTTTAATTCTGACGAGCGCCCCACCATAAGGCAGCAGAGTACGCAGAACTTCAACATAACCATTTAATGTTAAAGAAGATTATCTATTCTTCCTGCGCCTAAAAATCCGCTTTCGCAGCGTAAATTTAATCAGCCAGGTCAGTTAAACATCAAGAGAAAAGCTTGGTGGTTGAAACAGCAGCTGCTGGATTGGTGCTTGCACCTATACAGCACAGTGCAGTAAAGTAGCTTAGGTCTCTTTTAGATGAGCACGCTTAGAAATTATGCATAAGAAGATTGGTATTGTTTATTTTTCATATATAAATCCTGACAAAGATTGGAAGGCACTCATCAGAGGACAGCTTGGCGATGTTAAAAAATCGGGAATTTTACAGCAGGCTGCGCTCTATATTGTCGTGGCTATCCCCAATCAGGCCGTGCCACAGGCTGAGATCGCGGCGTTTTATCAGTCGCTCGGTCTGGACATTCAAGAGCTAGAGTTTCATTTTGACAACAAATATGAATATTACGGCATTCACAAACTCTGGGAGATAGGACTATCCGCTACCCATCAGTACTTAATCTACTTTCATACCAAAGGGATGAGTTATAAAGCAAAAGATCCGCTCAAGCTCATAAATGGCCGCAATATCCGCGAGATTCTGCTCACCTACTTTACCTTCAGAAAATATGAGCAGACTCTTACCTATCTTGAGGCGCATCCGCAGCTGCCAAAGGCGGCCTTTCTCGCGCATCAGCCTGATGCGCAGCCATGTTTTAGCTGGTTTAACTTTTTCTGGATCCGCTCAGATTTTGTCTGCAAGCTCGAAGAGCCGGCACAGACAAGCGATCGCTTCTACTATGAGGTGTGGAACTCAAGATTACTGCCTGACTATCAGGAAAGTCCCAGTGCAATCTACTGCCTCTACTCAAAAGATCTCAAGTCCTGCTCTATCGATGAGGCTACCGCGATTTTAACCAGGTTAAGAAAGCTCTATAAATATACCTATCCGCTCTCCTATCTTCTGCTGCACTTAAGCTATCGCTAACAGACGTAGCGTACGCAGTTCTGCAGCTCTCAAAAACAGCAACTCCCCAGTGCGTTAGGCACTGAGGAGTCAGATTCATCGTATTCAAACTCCGGGACTAGTCCTCTCCAACCTAAGTCAGAGAGGAGCACGGGGTTTAGACGAAGTATTATTTATATTTGTCCGGAAGCGGGACCTGGGCTACTCCGGATTTGACCGCAGCCTGAGCCACAGCCTTTGGTACACGCTCTAAAAGGCGTGGATCCATTGGCTTAGGGATCAGATATTCCGGACCATATTCAAGATGCTGTCCGCCTGAAGCCTTCTCAACCTCTGCCGGAACCGGCTCATGAGCTAAGGCCCGCAAAGCTTCCATGGCTGCCTGCTTCATCTCAAGATTGATGGCAGTTGCTCTTACATCCAAGGCACCGCGGAACAGGAACGGGAAGCACAGCACATTGTTGATCTGGTTTGGATAGTCAGAACGACCGGTACCCATAATGATATCAGGACGCAGTCTGTGTACAACTTCAGGATCAACCTCAGGATCCGGGTTAGAGCAGGCAAAGATGATAGCTTTTGGTGCCATGCTCTTCACATCATCCTCGGAAACCAGGCCAGGACCTGAAACACCTAACAGAATGTCGGCATCTTTAATGGCCTCAGCGAGGGTCTTAGGACCGGCATCATTGATAAAGCGAGGTTTTTCACCATTATTGTACTGTGGACGGTCAGAGCGGATCACACCATGACGGTCGATCATAAAGAAGTTTTCCTTCTTGGCTCCGCAGTCTAAAAGGAACTGTGAGCAGGCCACACCTGCGGCACCAGCGCCTACGCAGACTACCTTACATTCTTCGATCTTCTTGCCCTGCAGTTCTACCGCGTTGAGAATACCTGCAGTGGTCACAATCGCGGTACCATGCTGATCATCATGGAAGACTGGCACCTTGCAGCGCTTAATCAGTTCACGTTCAATGATAAAGCATTCTGGAGCCTTGATATCCTCAAGATTGATGCCGCCAAAAGTATCTGCAATGCACTCTACTGTAGTGATGAAATCTTCAACTGACTTATTGTTAACTTCAATATCAATCGCATTGATGCCGGCAAAGCGGTTGAATAACAGAGCTTTACCTTCCATCACTGGCTTAGAGGCCAGAGGGCCTAAGGCACCTAAACCTAAAATAGCCGTACCATTGGAAATAATGGCAACACTGTTGCCCTTACCTGTAAAACGATAGGCGTTATCCGGATTGTCAGCAATCTCACGCACTGGCTCTGCAACACCAGGGCTGTAGGCTAAAGTCAGATCATCAGCGGTCTCTGCTGGCTTGGTAATGACAATTTTAATTTTACCTGGGGTCGGATTTTCATGATAAGCCAAAGCTCTGTCATGCAGGCTCTTTTTACTCTCGGACACAAGTCACCTCATTGTTAATTAGTTTTGGAGAATTATTGCGAAATTCAGATTTATTTTCACCTGTGCAATGTTACCGCGAAACACGTCAAATCTTGTAGGCTTGTTGAGGTGAATTTAAACGCAAGTCGATCTACCTCGCAAAATTGAGACAAAAATTTAGCCTGAGACAATTCCTATGGGCAAAAAAAATCCTCATTCGCACTGAATGAGGACTGATCGCAAAAATCGTTTTATTTTGCTTCGCCGCCAAAAGCACCGAAAGCACCGAAACGCTTCTTGAAGGCTTCTACGCGCCCGCCGGTATCCACAATCTTCTGTTTGCCGGTGAAGAATGGGTGGCACTTTGAGCAGACATCGATGTTCAGATCATGACCTGCAGTAGAACGCACCTGGAAAGTATTGCCACATGAGCAACGTACGTTGATCATCTCGTAGGCTGGATGAATATTCTCTTTCATTTAAAACCTCTCTGCATGTCGCCCTTTCGACCACCAAAAGCGTCAAACACCACATGCATCATCAATGGAACTAGCAAAACGCTAGAGTATAAACAGCTATGTTTAAAAGAGCCTGGCCCTTTCAAACAGGTTGTGCATTATACCATTTTTGCCACGGCTGTCAAAATATTTTAAACTAGGCGTTCAGAGCGCACCGGACAAGGAGCTCAGGCAGCACAGCTAAGAACCGGCTTGATGGTGAGGTTAAAGATGGATGAGAGGCTAACTTTAGCAGTGGAGGTCGCAGTAAACCGCCCCCTCTACACCACCTTTGCCTATAAAGTGAACTGTCCTGCAGATTATGAGCTTACAGGCAGCCGCGTGAAGCTTAACTTTGCCGGCACCACTGAGGTTGGCATCATCGTGGCGCGCTGCAATCTGCAGGAGCTCAAAATTGGCTTTGACCAGCTCAAAAGCTGTACTCTGCTTGATCAAAAGAACTTTATGAGCCCGGACGTGTTCGGCATGGTCGCCTTTGGCAGTATCTACTATCACCATCCTCTAGGTCAGGTGTGGTGGACGGCACTTCCGAAGATTCTGCGTGAGGGAGGGGATTTTGCCTATGAACAGCTGCCGGGACTGCAGCTTAAAGAGGAGGCAGCGGCTAAACCGCGCCCCAAATCCAGTGAACAGAATCTGATCTTGGATCTGCTCAAAAACGGGCCTCTGCGCCGTAAAGAGCTGCGGGAGCGCGGGATCAGGTCACAGAGCGAACAGGCCTTGCTCAAAAAGGGACTGGTAAGTCTCGTCAACCTGAGCTGTGCTAAACATGCGTGGATGAGTCAGGCTGACGATGTGCTCGCAGAAACACCGCCCGAGCCAAATCCTGAGCAGGCAGCCGCCATTGCTGCGGTAAGCCAAGCGTCAGGATATCAGGTCTTTTTACTGCATGGGGTGACCGGCTCCGGCAAAACCGAAGTGTATATGCAGGTGATTGCCACGGTACTCTCCCGCAGACAGTCAGTGCTGGTACTGGTACCAGAGATTGCCCTGACCCCTCAGACCTTCAACCGCTTCTACAGGCGCTTTAAGGTGCCGGTAGCCTCCATGCATTCTCAGTTAAGCGACCGCGAACGCCTTGATGCCTATCTGGACATGAGTCAGGATAAAGCCGCGATTCTCATCGGCACCCGTACCGCTCTCTTTACCCCGATCAGAAACCTGGGACTGATAATTCTCGATGAAGAGCATGACAGTTCCTTCAAACAGAGCGACGGCTTTCGCTATCATGCCCGGGATCTGGCTCTCAAGCGCGCCTCTCTTGCCAACTGTCCGGTCATCCTTGGCTCAGCTACGCCAAGTCTTGAAAGTTATTATCTGGTACAGACACATCAGGCCTGTAAGCTCACGCTCACCAGCCGGGCCGGCGGCGCCTCGTTTCCTGACTTTAAAGTGCTTGACCTGCGCAGGGAGCCTTTCACAGACGGGCTCGCCGCCGGCATCAGCCAGAGTCTTGAGAATAAGATTGGCGAAGAGACGGCCAAGGGCAATCAAGTGCTGCTGTTTTTAAACCGCCGCGGCTTTTCCCATCACCTGCTCTGTCATCAGTGCGGACATGTGTTCAGCTGTCCTAACTGCGACAATGTTCTGACTGTCCATCAGCAGCAGCACAAGCTTTCCTGCCATATCTGTGAAAACTCCATCCCGCTGCCTAAGAGCTGCCCTGTCTGCGGCTGTCAGGATCTGGAAATGTCGGGGATCGGTACTGAGCAGGTCGAAAGCTTCCTGAGCCTGCGCTATCCGGATCTGCAGATTGAAAGAATTGACCGCGATAATGTCACCACCAAGAGTCAGCTTGAACAGCGCCTTGACCGGATCCGACAGGGCAAGAGCCAGATCCTCGTTGGCACCCAGATGTTAGCCAAGGGTCATGACTTTCCCAATATCACCCTGGTCGGCATCTTAGATCTTGATTCAGGGCTGTTCTCCGATGACTATCGTTCGCTGGAGATGACTGCTCAGCTGATTACTCAGGTCTCCGGACGCTCAGGCCGTGCGAGCAAGAAAGGCGAAGTCTATATTCAGACCCATTACCCGGATAATTATCTGCTCAATCAGATCATAAGTCAGAGCTGCTCCTATGATGCCATCGCCCTCTCCCTGCTTGAGCAGCGCGCCACTCTGCAGCTTCCGCCTTACGGGCATCAGGCTTTTTTACTCAGTAACAGTACCGACAGGGTCAGAGCCTACAGCTTTTTAACTGAGCTGCGCAGCCTGCTGGAAGCAAAGGCAGCTGACTGTCAGGTCACTTTAAGCCCGGTGCTCTCGGATAAAATGGAAAAGCGGCAGAACCGCTATCATTTTCATCTGCTGGCTTCCTCCTCAGCAGCAGAGCAACTGCAAGACTTTCTAAAGCTGGTTACAGCATCTTTAAATAATGTAAAATTAACCAAAGATACGCGATTTGCGATTGAAGTAGATCCTCTTATAATGTATTGATTTAAAACCTTGTCTAGCTGCGCCTCAGTAAAAGTTTGAGGCGGTGAGGAACAGACATGTCTCGCGGCTAGCTAAGGCTTACACTTTAATTACACGGTTTTTTCATGAAAACAAAAATTTTAAATTTAATCAAAGACAGTCTCAATCAACTCAAGCTTAGCGAGCAGATCTCAGATTCTCAGCTTGCGGCCCTGAAAATTGAAAGCACCAAAGATCGTGCTCATGGCGACTTTGCCACCAATGCCGCGCTCATCCTGGCCAAATCTCTGCATCAGGCGCCGCGTCAGCTCGCCGAGCAGATCGTTGCGCATCTGAACAGCATTCCTCAGATCAGCAAAGTTGAGATCGCAGGTCCCGGCTTTATTAACTTCTTTATCAATCAGGATTATATCTGCCGGCAGATTGAAGAGCTGCAGCAGGATCCCCGCTCAGGTGTAGCCCTGACGGCTAACCCTCAGACCATCGTGGTCGATTATTCAGCCCCGAATGTAGCCAAGGAGATGGCCGTACACCATATCCGCTCCACCGTGATCGGCGATGCCTGTGTCAGAGTGCTGGAGTTTTTAGGCAACAAGGTGATCAGAGCCAACCACATCGGAGACTGGGGCACACAGTTTGGCATGCTCATCGCATATCTTGAGAAAAAAGAAAACGAGCAGGGTCAGGGTCTGGATCTTACGGATTTTGAAGCCTTCTATCGCGAGGCCAAGCTCTGCTTTGATGAGGATCCTAAGTTTGCCGACAAGGCCCGCCAGTATGTGGTGCAGCTGCAGGGCGGCGATGCCTACTGCTACAAGATGTGGCAGAAGCTGGTAAAACTGACTATGGATCAGAATATCAAGCTCTATCAGCGTCTGGATGTAACCTTAACGGATCGGGACACCATGGGAGAGAGTCTCTATAATGACATGCTGCCTGGCATTGTCGCTGATCTGCAGCAGCAGGGGCTTGCCGTCGAGGATCAGGGAGCTCTGGTCGTCTATCTGCCTGAATACAAAAACAAGGATGGCGAGCCTTTAGGCAATATCGTGCGCAAGAGCGACGGCGGCTATCTCTATACCACCACCGACCTTGCCTGCATCAAATATCGCATCGAAAAGCTCCATGCCCAGCGCATTCTGTATTTTACCGACTCAAGGCAGGCACAGCATCTGCACTCCACCTGGAAGATTGCCAAACTGGCAGGCTATATTCCTGAATGGGTCTCGGTTGAACACTGTCCTTTCGGTATGATGCTCGGCAAGGACGGCAAGCCGTTCAAGACCAGAACCGGCGGCACGGTTAAACTGCGTGAGCTCCTAGATGAGGCTGAGCAGCGCGTGGAGCATATGCTCGAGGAGCGCCACAGCACGCTCAGCGGTGAACAGCGTGCTCAGGTCATCCACAATATTGCGATTGGCGCCATTAAATATGCAGATCTGTCGAAGAACCGCAATACAGATTACATCTTTGACTGGGATCAGATGCTGTCCTTTGAAGGCAATACCGCACCCTATCTGCAGTATGCCTACAGCAGAATCTGTTCTATCTTCAGAAAAACCAGCCTTAAGACGGGCGCAGTAGTGCTGAGCTCTCCGGTTGAAGAAGAGCTGTGCGCCAAACTGCTCGCCTTCAGCACTGCGGTCAATGACGTGGCACAGAAATCCCTGCCGAATATTCTGTGTACCTATCTGTATGAACTCTCCGGGCTCTTTATGCATTTTTATGAACACTGCCCGATTTTAAAGGACGAGGTCAGCCCTGAGCTTAAAGCCAGCCGTCTGACGCTCTGCGCGACCACGGCTCAGGTTCTGAAATTAGGTCTGAGTCTGCTCGGCATTCAGGTTATGGAACAGATGTAATAGAGGATATATGACAACCATTGTTACAGTAAGGCGCTCTAATGTTGTGGCTATGGCAGGAGATGGCCAGGTCACCATGGGACAGAACACTATTTTAAAGGGTAATGCCATTAAGGTTAAAAAAATCTATAAGGACAACGTACTCTGCGGTTTTGCCGGCTCTACCGCTGATGCTCTGACGCTTTTAGACCTGTTCGAGCAGAAACTCGAAGAGCATCAGGGCAATCTGAAAAAGTCCTGTATTGCGCTGGCTAAGCTGTGGCGCACTGACCGCACCCTGCGCAAACTCGAAGCCATTCTGCTCGCTGCTGATGCCAAAGCCTCCTTTATGATTACCGGTACCGGCGATGTCATTCACATGGATGATGATATTCTCGCCACCGGCTCCGGAGGCAACTATGCGCTGGCAGCAGCACGCGCGTTGATGGAAAACACTGAGCTTTCAGCTGAGGAGATCGTGACCAAGGCGCTGCATATCGCAGGTGATATCTGTGTCTTTACCAATCATCAGCTGACTATTGAGACTTTGACCTATTAGGAAAACTGAGGAGAGCTGAGGAACAGCTGTGACCTGCTGTCCTAGCTTCAAAAGCATGACTGAATTAACTCCACGTGAAATTGTCAATGAACTTGATCGTTACATTATCGGTCAGCACAAGGCCAAGCGTGCCGTGGCCATCGCCCTGAGAAACAGATGGCGCCGCATGCAGATCACGCCTGAGCTGCGAGCCGAAATTATTCCTAAGAATATCTTAATGATCGGACCTACCGGTGTGGGTAAGACCGAAATTGCCAGACGTCTGGCCAAGCTTGCTCATGCGCCTTTTATCAAGGTGGAAGCCACCAAATATACTGAGGTTGGCTATGTGGGCAAGGATGTGGAATCCATCATCCGTGATCTGACCGACATCGCCATGAAAATGGTCAAAGAACAGGCCTTTAAGCAGAATAGGGTCAAGGCTGAGGATGCGGCAGAAGAGCGCATTCTGGATGTACTGCTCCCTACGCCTAGCGCCACTCCTGAAGAGAAGGCGAATAATTCAGCTCGCCAGCTGCTGCGCAAGCAGCTCAGAGAAGGCAGGCTTGATGACAAGGACATTGAGCTTAAAATGCCCGATGAGGGACCGAGTCTGAACATCATCACGGGCAATGCGGCAATGGAAGAGGTCAGCAATCAGCTGCAGTCGATTTTCAGCAGCATGGGCAATCTGCGTCATGTTACCCGCAAAATGAAGGTTAAAGATGCCTTCAGGCAGCTTACCGAAGAGGAGGCCGCCAAGCTCACCAAACCTGAGGAGCTCAAGAATGAGGCCATCAATCTTACAGAGAATCATGGCATAGTCTTTATTGATGAGATCGACAAGATCTGTCAGGACACCGTGGATCGCGGGGATGTTTCAAGACAGGGCGTGCAGCGTGATCTGCTGCCGCTCATTGAAGGCAGTACCGTAAGCACTAAATACGGCATGGTCAAAACCGATCATATCCTGTTTATCGCCTCAGGTGCCTTTCAGATGTCCAAGCCTTCTGATTTAATCCCTGAGCTGCAGGGACGTCTGCCGATCCAGGTTACGCTAGAAGATCTGACCGAGGAGGATTTTAAAAAGATCCTCACGCAAACCCATAACTCACTCATTAAACAGTCTGAAATGCTGCTCAAAACCGAGAATGTCAACTTAAGCTTTGACGAGAGCGCCATCAACCGGATCGCTACCGATGCCTTCAAGGTCAATCAGCATTCAGAAAACATTGGCGCACGGCGTCTGCACACTCTGATGGAGAAGCTTTTGGATGAAATCTCCTTTGAAGCTCCGGATAAACCGGGACTTACCGTGCATATCGATGCTGAATATGTGGATGCCCATATTGGCGATATGGTCAAAAATGACGATGAAAACAGGTACATACTCTAATGGATGCTCGTGAAATTCCCATAAAAACAGAACTCTCCCCTAAGGAAGAGAAACTCCTCGAAGAGCTGCAGCTGCTCTCCGAGCTCGTGGACAAGACTGCCATGCAGCTGGCCTCGACCAATCTTGCTCTGGAGTCACGCGAGAAGGATCTCAAGCAGCTGCGCGCCCAGGAAGTGGCTTTGAAACAGGAAAATCAGCATCTGCGCGAGGTAATTCAGACCTGGCGTCAGCGGCTCGACTCGGTCCTGATCCAGCTTAAGGATCTCAAGTAGAGGATAGCTCATGAAACTTACCATGCTTGGCACCGGCAATGCGCTGGTCACGAAATGCTATAACACCTGTTTTGTCCTTGAAGATCAGGGACGGGCTGTGCTCGTGGATGCAGGCGGCGGCAATCAGGTTTTCAGACAGCTTGAGCTGGTGGGCTTGAACTGGATGGATCTGCATGAGATTATCGTCACCCACAAGCATGTTGATCATGTGATGGGCATAATCTGGTTTATCCGCATGATCACCCAGTACATGAAAAGCGGCAAATACCAGGGAGAGGCCTCTATCTATGGCCATGCTGAGCTTATCGACCTGATTACGGATTTTGCCTATAAGCTCTATCCTAAAAAACAGACCGATCTTATCGGACAGCGTCTGCATCTTATCAAGGTTGAAGATAAGGAAGAGCGCAAGCTGATAGGACATCAGTTCCAGTTTTTCGATATCGGCTCCACCAAGGTCAAGCAATTTGGCTTTACCTGTTGGCTCGACGCCCAGCGTAAACTCTGCTGCTGCGGAGATGAACCCTACAATGTCTGTGAGGAGAGTTATGCCAGAGACTGTGAGTGGCTGCTGCATGAGGCTTTCTGTCTGCATGAAGATGCGGGAATCTTCCATCCCTATGAAAAACACCACTCCACCGTCAAGGATGCCGCAGAGCTTGCGGCACAGCTTAAGGTCAGAAACCTGCTGCTCTATCATACCGAAGACAGTAACCTTGCCGAGCGCAAGCGCCGCTATACCGAGGAAGCGGCTCGCTACTTCTCAGGCAAGATCTATGTGCCTAATGATCTTGAAAGTATTCAGCTAGACTGAAATGGCAGGCTCTAAGCCTGAGGCAGAGGTTTAACCAGCCGGACGAGCACAAACAGCAGCGCAGTCAGAAGGCTGCCAGCCAGAATTGCTCCGCAGTAGACCAGCGTGTTTTCGGAAATTGGCAGAATAAACACCCCGCCATGCGGTGCACAGATGGCACATTTGGCATACATGGACAGAGCTCCCGCCAGGGCTGAGCCCAGAATACAGGAGGTCAGCATATAGTTGCGCTGATGGGAAAGATAAGGGATCACGCCTTCGGTAATAAACAGACAGCCTTTAATCAAAGCCTGAGGTGCCTGCCTGCGCTCCTCCCTAGAAAACAGCCCGCGGCCTAACACGCCTGAGGCAATGGCTGCAGCAATCGGAGGAGTCATGCCGCCTGCCATCACGGCCGCCATCACATAACTGCCTGCCCCCAGCAGAGGCAGGGTATCAGCCAGGAACAGCACTCCGAAGGCATAGGCAAGCTTATTAAAAGGTCCGCCCGTGTCCACGGCCATCAGTCCGCCGATACAGCCGCCCAGCCCGATCAGCACAGGGGCATTGGCCTGCAGGACCATCGCCTCAAGACAATCATTCACAAAGCCCGCCGGCAGATTAGTCACATACTGCGCCAGAACCGTGGTGCCCAAAGCTCCGACCAGGGGGTAGACCAGCAGCGCAAACATGGCATCATGTCCATTTAAAAACCGCTGCGCCAGGGCGGCAAAGGCATAGGCCAGACCTCCGCCGACAAATCCGTTGACTACCGCACCAATCACTCCCGCGTCGCCGATGGCAGCCATCACCCCACCGGTGAAGCCGGCCACCAGCGCCGTGCGTCCGCCGATAGAAAAGGCAATAAAGGCCGACAGTACCGGGAAGAGCAGCGTGCCGATACTATAGCCGATGGTATCCAGAAACATGCCGATATCCGTATGCGCAAAGAGCTGGGTGCGGTTTAAGGCCGAGAGAATGCCGGCGGTTGCCGCCAAAGGCATAATATAGGTCAGACCGCTCATCAGGTGGCGATACAGGCGCATGAACAGTGAAGAATGATCAACCTGCAGCCCCGGGTTATATTCAGGGCAGCTGGGGTCGAGGGCCTGATTGATCAGCGCCTCAGGCGTCCTGATACCTGAAATCACCCCGACGCGGACAAGACGTTTGCCGATAAAGCGGTCCATATCCACAGCACGATCGGCTGCCACGATAACGCCCTCGGCATGCGCAATATCAGATGCCGTAAGGCGATTGCGATTACCTGCAGCACCGTCAGCCTCAACCTTAATGGAAATGCCCATCTCAGCCGCCTGTTTTTCCAGAGACTCTGCCGCCATATAGGTATGCGACAGTCCGGCTGGACAGGCAGTAACCGCTACCAGACGATAATGCGGCTCCTGAGGCTGGGACTTATCTGACGGTTTCTCCTGTTTTTTCTCCAGCGAGCTTTCAGCCCCGTCGAGCATGGCAAGAAAAGCATCCACACTGCTTGCCTGGCTTAAGGAGGTTCTGAATTCTTCGTCGATAAGTAGGGATGAGAGATGCGCGAGCACATCGATATGCTCATTAGAGGCCTGATGAGGCGAGGCGATCATAAAGAGCAGATAGGCAGGCTGACCGTCTACCGACTCAAAATCAACGCCATCTTTGACCACCATAGCTGCCAGAGCAGGACGATCCACCCCTGAACTTTTGGCATGCGGAATGGCCACCCCTCCGCCAAGTCCGGTGGAGGCTTCCTTTTCACGGGCCAGCACCGCTTCTCGGAAACATTCAGGATCATTGAGGCAGTCGGTTTTAGCCAGGAGCTCGACCAGATGCTCAATCGCCTCTGACTTGCTTGCAGGACAGAAAGACAGGTCTATGGCCTTAGGGCTTAATAAATCTCGAATGCGCATCTTGCTCAGCTAGCTCTCCACTCTGACCAACTTTGTCAGTCTTAAACCTAGCTAAAGCGGATCACGCTCAGTCCATGCGTCAGTGCCAGGTTGTGCTGTTATCTAAATCCTTAATTATGGCATATTTTAAGCTCTTATGCATCTTAAACATGGTCATCATGAGGATCCATATGGATCGTAATATCCCCTCCGGGAGCGAGCGCCTCAAGACGCTCCTTGACATGGTTGGCCACAGTATGCGCCTCATTTAAGGAGATCTGCCCGTCCATCACCACATCGCACTGGATAAAGATCTGCGGACCTGCCTGTCTGGTTTTAAGCCCATGCAGAGACTGCACCCCCGGCACCTTGAGGATCTCCTCCATGATGATGCCGGTATCCTTAGCGGACAGCGACTTATCGAGCAGCACATCCATGGCTTTAGAGCCGATGGACACCGCGCCCTTGACAATCAGCAGACCTATCAGCACCGAAAACAGCCCGTCCGCCCACAGATATCCATACTGACTGAGCAGCAAAGCCACAATCACGCCAAGATTCAGCCAGACATCGGACAGGTAGTGAAAACGATCCGCACCCACCGCTTCGCTCCGGGTCTTTTTATAGACATAGCCCTGAAAGAGCACCAGCATCACGGTCACCACAATACTCAGCACACTGACCCCCAGGGCCAGCTCATAATGCTGCACCTGCATCGGTGTAGAAATACGCTCTGCGCCATGGGCAATCAGCAGACAGCCTGACGCTGCAATAAACGCGCCCTGAGCCAGGGACGCTAAAGACTGGGCCTTATAGTGTCCATAGGGATGCTGCTGATCGGCAGGCTTAATGGAATAGCGGATGGCTATCAGATTGATAATCGATGCTACCGAATCGATCATCGAGTCCGTCATCGAGGCAAAGATACTTGAGGATGAACTTAAAATCCACACCACAAATTTGGCCAGAATAAAGGCGCAGGCGGTACTTACCGAAGCAATTCCGGCCAAGGTGACTAAACGACTGTAATCCTGTACCCCTGTCTTAGCATCCATCTGCAATCGTCCTTAGACCTGATGCCATCTTGCTACCAAGTCCTGATGTTAAAGAATGTGTCCTACTCTGCACTTTTTACAAATTATGTGGCTTAGTGAGGAAAAATCTCAACTAATCCCTTAAAGCCTGAGAATAACAAAATATAATTAAATTATGAGTCTAATTTCGTGTCTTTGAGGATGTGCCTATGTTTTTAAGATCCTTACTGCGCCTGATCTTCTATTGGCCTATTCGCATCACGGCTAAATGCGAATCCATCCCGCTTGACCCTTTGCGCTTTATCGATAAATCCAAGCCTATCTGTTATCTGACGGTCTCCTCGAGCATAGCTAATCTTCTGACCATCGAACGTCTCACCGACAGGCTGGGTCTGCCTTCGCCCTTTGAACCTCTTGTCATCAACGGCAAAGAGGTTAAACGCTTAGGTTATATCAGAAAACCGCATTTTTTCAACTCAAAAGCCAGCTATGCTGATATTTTACCAATCTTCAACTCCTGGTTTAAAGCCATTGAAGACAGTGATCATGATCTGCAGATTATTCCTGTAACGGTACTCTGGAGCCGCAATCCCAGCTATGAAGGGCAGGCTCTGCGCGGAGTAACCAGATCTACCCCGGGATGGAGAAAATTTCTCACTGTCACCTTTTCAGGGCACAATAATGCCACGATTGTCTCCACGCCGGTCAATCTGACTTTTTTAAAACAGCGGCTGGGAGAGACCAAATATCCTGACAAACAGGAGCTCCTGCGCAGACTGGTCGAACAGTTTTTCCTCAAGGTTGCCCGTTCGATTGTCGGCAATCCTTTCCCCAACCGTCCGAAGCTCATTGAGGATCTGCTGGCCCGCCCGGCGGTGCTGGCAGCGATTGACAAGAAACATGCCGAGGATGGTACACCTAAAGAGGAACTTACCGAGCGCGCCCGCGCCATCTATGAGGTGATGGTCGCCGATACCCGCTACCCGCTGCTCAATTTCTTCAATCACCTGCTCAACTGCCTGTGGAAAAGATTCTATCAGGGCCAGACTGTCATCGGCGGTGATCGGGTACGCCAGCTGGTCAGCAATGGCTATGAGATCATCTATATTCCCTGCCACCGCAGCCATATGGACTATGTCCTGCTCTCCTATGTCATCTTCCATGAGGGCCTGCCTATACCACAGATCGCCTCTGGAGATAATCTCAACTTCTTCCCGGTCGGCAATCTGATCCGCCGCTGCGGCTCCTATTTTATCCGGCGCAAGATGAAGGGCGACAATTTCTATATCGCGCTGTTCAGCGAATATCTGAGCATTCTCTTTGAACGCGGCTATGCCACTGAATTCTTCATCGAAGGCGGCCGCTCGAGAACCGGACGTACCCTGCCGCCCAAGTCAGGCATGGTGGCCATGGCCGTAGAATCTCAGCTGCGCGGACTCGAACGTCCGATTGCCTTTATTCCGACCTATCTTGGCTATGAACACGTCTCTGAAGTTAAAAACTACATGCAGGAGCTGGATGGACAGGCCAAGCAGAAGGAAAGCGCTCTGCAGCTTTTGGGCATCTTCAAGCGCCTGAGGTTCTATGGCCGCGGTTATGTCTCCTTCGGTCAGCCGGTGATCATCTCACGCTACCTCAACGAAAACGTGCCCAACTGGCGCAGCTTTATTGATCCTTCAGGCACCGCCCGGGCCCCTGAGTGGCTCAGAAGCACGGTCAACAATATTGCCCGTCAGATCATCGTCAATCTCAATGACGCCGCCACGCTCAACGGCATCAATCTCTGTGCGCTGGCCATCATCTCGGATAAGGACCATATGATGACGCGGCGCATGCTCAATGACTGCATCAATCTCTATATCAAGCTGCTGAAGGTGGTTGGACGCAAGCATCTGCCGCAGGATGACAGTCTCACCCTGATTGCGCAGGCCCTGCAGCTCAACAAATTCCGTATTTACGATGTGGGGGATGATATCAAGGTTGTCAGACCAAGTCATGGTCAGACTCTACAGCTGACCTATTTCCAGAATAACATCGTGCACCTGTTTGCCCTGCCTGCCCTGATCGCCAATATTATTATCAGCAATGGCCATATATCCAGAGATGACATCCGGACTCATACGCGCTCGCTGTTTTATTTCCTCAGACATGAGCTGTATGCCCCGGCAACGGAGGCACAGCTTGACTCCTTCATCGAGAAATATATCAATGCCTTTATCGAGGAAGGCTTCTGTACGGTCAGCCATGACATGATCTATCTCTCAGGTGATCGCTACGAGATCTTCGATGTGCTGGCCAGAAGCATCAGACTCAATCTGATCCGCTATCTCGTGGCCGTCACCGCCCTTAAACATACCCGCGATGATCAGCTCGATGTGCCGGCCTTTATTCAAAAGTGCATTACCTATGCACGCAGACTTCCAACCGAGGTCACAGATAATTCACCAGAATTTGCCGATCCGATCTTATTCAAAATTATGTGTGATACATTTATAAGACATAAGTATTTTTCAGTGAATGAAGATAAAACTATTCATATTTATCCTGAAAAAGTGGCAAAATTAGCAAACGCAGCTGAACCTTTGTTAGGTGCAAGGGAAGTCAGAATTCTAAACGGCAACACCGAATACGATTCCGACAACTTTGCCTCTAAGTACAAAGCAGAATCTGCAGCAATTGAGAAGCAGTTATCCAAACTTGCAGAAGAAACAGGGAATCAAGCGTAACCATGTTTAATTTATTGAAAATTTTCGGCTTAGTCTTTTTACTGTGGGGAGCTCAGGCTCCAATGGTCTATGCTTCAGGGCATGGCGAACCTGAGGAACCGGCGGCAGAGGAAGAAGAAGCTGCGCCAGAGATCAGCTACTACAATATCACCCCGGACTTTACGACCAATGTGGCTACCATGTCGGCTAAAGAGCGTCCGCATTACATTCGCGTCAAGGTCAGTCTGATGCTCGGTGACGGCAATGACACCTCCCTCATCGCTGAGATGGAGCCGGTGATCAAGGATACCATTGTCACAGTGCTTGGATCTAAGGAATACTCCTTCGTCTCCGGCACCAACGGTCGTGAAAAGCTCAGAGCAGAATGCCGCGACAAGCTCGTGAGCATCATGCAGGAAAAAGTTGGTCGTCAGGTGATTGATGATGTGCTGTTTTTAAGCTTTATGGCCCAGTAGCCGCAGGCTGACTCCGTCAGGCAGAATACCGTTAGAGATCTAACGGTATTTGTGTCTTAACTGAACTTAAGCTTCCTGCTGTCCACATACCCCCAGGCAAGTCCCATCAGCAGACCTGCCAGATGGCAGAAATTGGCGATCCCGCTGAACAGAAAACCTAAAGCTATAAAGATAATACTGACCGTCAGCAGTCCTTTAGGCATCCGCAAAGGCTCAGGCAGATCGCTTCTCCTGCTGAGCAGGGCCACATAGCCAATCAGGCCATAGACCACACCCGACATGCCGCCAAAAACACTATGTCCTTCAATAAACATGTACTGCAGCACATTCGAGAGCAGCGCAATGCTGATAAACAGTGAAAACAGCTTGGCGCTACCAAGGTAGTTCTCCACAGGCCGCGCAAAGGCCTCCCACATTACCAGATTAAAGGCAATATGGACCAGGCCAAAGTGCATAAAGACCGGAGTGAGCAGCCGATAATAGTCAAAAGGCGAGTCAAGCGCAATGTCATGGCTTAACGCCAGGGCCCCGATGGCCGTGCCCTTATCCAGAAACATCCAGGCAAAGACCACCACGCAGATAATTTCCAGAACTGAGGTCAGCGCCAGAGGATTCCAGCGCAGCAGACTTAAACTGCGCGCCCTGACCTCATGGCGTGGTTTCTCGGTATGGGCCCGGTTCCAGGAGGCCTGCACATACTTAGGCGAGTAGGGGCTGTCGATATAGCCCACCAGCTCCTGCTTGGCCTTGGCAACATCATCCTGCCAGGCCACGCATACCACATAGTGCCCGTCCGCACGGCGCACGGCCTGGGACTTAATCCTGATGGAATTTAGGTAGTCGACAAAGGCCAGAGCCTTCTCATAAGGGAGAATGGCAACCTCATAGGGATATTCTTCGACTATTTTGAATTCAGCCACTGCATATACTCCATCACCCCTTCGGAGACTGACTTGAATTCCACATCACAGCCTGCCTGTCTTAACTTGGTCAGATCAGCCTGGGTAAAGCACTGATAGTGACCAACCAGGTGCTCTGGGAAAGGCACAAATTCCACTTCGCCATGACCATGATATTTAATCACGGCTTTGGCGATATTCAGGAAAGGTTCAGCTCTGCCGGTGCCGCAGTTATAAATGCCGCTCTTGCCCTTGTGCTCTAGGAACCAGAGATTGACCCTGGCGACATCACCTACATAGACAAAGTCGCGCATCTGGCCGCCATCGCCATAGCCGTTGCAGCCCTGGAACAGTTTCGGATTCTCGCCGCGCAGCATCTGATTGTTCAGATGGAAGGCCACACTGGCCATGGTGCCCTTGTGATTCTCCCGCGGACCATAGACATTGAAGTAACGGAACCCGACCACCTGAGATTTAAGTCTTGGCAGTCTGCGTCTGACATATTCATCAAAGAGGAACTTGGAATAACCATAGACATTGAGCGGACCTTCATGCTCTCTGCCCTCGACAAAGACCTCACCGCCTCCATAGGTGGCAGCGGAGGAGGCATAGAAGAACGGAATGCGATGCGCAGTGGCAAATTCAAATAAATCCACCGTATATTCATAGTTGTTCTTCATCACATACTGACCGTCCCACTCTGTGGTAGAGGAGCAGGCACCTTCGTGAAAGATTGCCTCAATATTGGCACAGCCGAATTTTGCTTCAAAGCGCTTTTCATCATGCACAAGCTCCAGAAAGTCGCCCTTGTCAAGATAATCGGCAATATCGAGATCCACCAGATTGGTAAATTTATGTCCATCTTTAAGATGATCGACCACCAGAATGTCCTTGATCCCTTTATCATTGAGCGCCTTGACAATATTTGAGCCGATCATGCCGGCGCCGCCAGTCACAATAATCATAACAACCTCTCCTAAAAAATTTGCTGTCTATTCAGACTTAAGCCAGGCTGCACTAATGCCCCCGCATCTGCATAAAAGTATCGAGGGCATTGAGCTCAGCTTTAAAATTAACCGTATCATTATCAAGCAGGAACTTGCATTCATCCACAAAGGCCTCTTCAAGTCTGCCCAGCACCACTGCAGCCTGCTTGAGTGCCTCATTGAGGGTCTCGGACTCAACCCCGCGGGTCTTTAGGCGAATATACTCCTCCACAATCCCCTGTGTGGCTTTAAGATAACGTTTTAAAAAACTTTCACCAGGTCCCCGATCCCGCTCGTCTTCACGCATCAGCTTGAGCATGTCTGCAGTAGCCTGCGCGATATGTTCAAGCTTCTGTCCCATTTCGTAAGGCAGCGAAGCTTTGTAGTTGAGCAGCTCCCGTGCCTGATTGTCATAGACCGTAAATTCATCCTGAATCTGATCCTCAGGCTTAAGCTTGCCAAGTTCCAGATCAAGATGACGGTTCAGCTCCACGAGCTTCTCACGGGCAGTTTCAAAGGCCAGATCAAGCTTACCATGCCCGCTCTGACGCTGCAGAAAGGCAAAGCTCTGCGGCACCTCAAGGCCATGACAGGAACGCTCCAGCGCATCAAGCTCTACCCCAAGATTGCCGATGCGCTTAAGATTCTCATCCTCAGAGTTGAGTTTGCTTGACTGCAGCTGCAGATAAGTCTGGGCACGATCCTTTAAGGCCAGCACCTCGGTCTTAAGCTCGGCCTTGAATACCGAGGAATGCCCCAGCTCATCAAGACGCTTTAACAGCTGTTCGAGTCTGCCCCGCTTGAGCTTGCGTGCTCTCAGCTTTGAGAACAGCCTGCGCACCGGCTGCACGGCCAGTGCCACCAGCGGCACCGTGACAAGCCCCCACCAGTTGAAGGAGCTGTCAAAGAAGTATTCTGACCAGCACAATACGGCAATGAGCAGAAAAGGCAGCACCGCATATTCAAAACCGAAATTCTTGCGATAGCAGATATAGCGCTGCAGATAGGTCTGCAGTCCTCCCACAAACAGGGCGATGCTGAAGGGCATGCCGCAGCACAGGGCGATAATGCTCTGCCCTACTCCTGAGGCAATCGGCAGGCTGTAGTCAGGGTCCTCCACCCCGTTGCGCGGTCTTGGCACCAGACAGATGATGGCCAGATAGGAGGAAATAAACAGTGTCCAGGTTCCCGGGGGCAGGGCTGCATTATGCACATTGACAATCACTCCTGCTCCGATAAAGGCACAGAAATGCACAAACACGCGGCGCATAAAGGTTTTCAGAAATCCCCAGGCTTTATCCGCGCCTGATGCACCCGCAGGTGCTGATCCATTTGAGGTGGGCTGACCGGTCATTAACTCATAACGCCTTCTGCCTTACGGGCAAAAGGCGCCTCCTGTTGCAGTAAAAGATGGCGAGATAGCAAGAAACCATCTCAGATTATTTCTGGGAGTCTACCACAGTAGCCTCAACCTCCTGAGGTTCACCCCGGGCATGGGCCAGATCCTGCTCACGCTTGCGGCTGGCAAGATTGGTCAGCTGCAGACGCAGATCCTCTTCCATCTTCTTAAGCTCAATTTCCGTATTCTGACGACGAATGCGGCCTTCCTCGGCAATATTGAGAGTTTCGGTAATGGTTTCAATCAGTTTCTGCTGCACTTCCTTGAGAGTCTCCACATCTACGATCGCCCGCTCTACTTCACGCGCCGTATCAATGGTGGCGGTTTTGAGCATTTCGGCATTCTGCTTTAACATATTATTGGTGGTATCAGCCACTTCCTTCTGCAGCTTGGCTGCGCCCTGCTGACTGTGAATGGACAGAGCCAGCACCATCTGATTCTTCCAGATCGGGATAGTGGCCAGCACACTGGTCTGAATCTTTTCAGCCAGAGTACGATCATTATTCTGAATCATGCGGATCTGCGGAGCAGTCTGCAGGGTAATGGTTCTTGACAGCTTCAGATCGTGCAGGCGACGCTCAAAACGATTTAAGGCATCAGCAAAATCACGCACCTTCTGCGCCTCAAGATTATCCCCGCTTTCCTTGGCCTTCTGCTCAAGCAGCGGCAGTTCATGCACGCGGGCCTGCTCAAGACGCTGTTCACCTGCCTTGATATAAGCCTCAAGATCAGCATAAAAATCCTTATTGTGCTCATACAGCTGCTCTAATACCTCAATGTCCTTGAGCAGACCTAGCTGAGCATCATCCAGCTTCTGTGCAATCTTATCAATCTGACCCTGTACGGTATCAAACTGGGCCACAGTCGCTCCCACCTTGTCAAAGAGCTTGCCGATGAACGGAATAGATTCTAAAAAGCTCTTATGCGGGCTGGCTATGGACTGAATATCAATGGTCTTAACGTTATCCATCAGGGCGCTGAGCTGCTCACCCACTACGCCGGAGTCCTTCATTCTGATATTGCCCAGAATAGAATCAGCAAACTTAGCGATCTGATCCATGGTCTTGGTGCCATAGGTCACCGTCAGGGTAGGGTTGGCAAAATCAATCTCCTGCGCAGCAGCCTGAATCTTAGCCTCTGAAACCTCAGTATTTTCGATTGTAACAAGTGCGTTATCCGCCATTTTCATTTCCTTGCTTAAGTTGACAAATTGTAGGCTTTATCTCCGTGACTGCGGTCTGGGTTTAGGCACAGTCTCGAGTCTAGAGCCGATAAAAATCTCCGAGCGATCTTCAAACCTCAGCTGATTAGGATCGTAATAGGAATCCGCTGAGGTTTGGATATGCACAGATTTTAACCCACTCGCCATATAATTTACCACGATTACCGCCAGGATAATGCCCATGACCACCCCTAAAATCACCGCACTCCAGAATTCTTCCATCCCCTACTCCTCCGTGAGCAAAAAGACATACGCAAGAAAAGTCCCCAGGATACTGAAGATCACGGACAGCAGCACCAAGGTCTGGTAATAGGCGCGATCGTCACGCGGCAGGTTGCCGACAAATTTGCCCGTCTGCCCGTTCATGGCAAAGGTAAAGCGCTTGCCCTGCCACTTGGTGGTAAGCAGCCAGACCGGGAACAGTCCGTAACGGAAGGTCTGCTGCTGAAAGGAGGCCTGCTGCTCCACCAGCGAGACAGAATCATAGCCTCTGACCGTTGCGCTGAAGGCATCTACGGTTGAGTTGAACATGCGGCCCTGCACTCGCGGGAGCAGCAGGGTATAGTCCTGATCATAGCGATTGGCAAGATATCCTGACAGATAGGCAGGATTATAGGCAACCCCCTCCTGAGCATTAAAGGGTTCGAGCGAATCCATCAGATCGTCAGGCATTTTGGTGGAGGCATCCGCAGGCACATCCTTGAAGCACAGCGATCCCTTGCGGCGCACGCTGTAGTATAGATGCCGCTTGTACACAAAATTAGCATCCTCAGAGCGCTGCACCTTCTCACATTTAAAGCGCAGATCGGCATGCACCTGACTGTTAAACAGCCAGTAGGGCACATATACGCCGCGGATCTCATTGATATGATTCTGATCCCGGAACACCTTAGGCAGAAAATGCTTGCCCTCAAGATGCCTGAAATACTGGGTCTTGACCTGCTGTTTATCAAGCTTGAACGGCACAATAAAATCCGGCCGCAGCGTGCCTGAAAACTCCTTGGGGACAACCTGGGCATTACCGCAGAAAGGACAGCTCATCGCCCCGGTGCCGTAAGGCACCACAATCTGACCGCCGCAGGACTCGCATTCATAGCTTTCGGTTTTGGCAAGCTCCTCTTCAGTAAAGCTTGTGCCCCCCTTAAGCTCAGAATTCTCCTCGGCAGCCGTGTCAGAATTCAAGGTCTTTAAGGCCTCAATATCAACCTCTGTGTCACAGTAAGGGCATTTGAGCTTCTGCACCCTGCTGTTGAACTCTAAGGTGCCGCCGCAGGCCGGGCAGCGGTAATGAGTCAGATTATCCGTCATAACGCAGGCTACCCGGCAAAGGGTGCTCCGCATTCAGGGCAGAATTTAGGCAGTTTTTCTCCTGCACTGACCGTATACCCGCATTTAGCGCATTTATGCACGGTGCTCTCAGGCCTGGGCTTGCCGCATTCTGAACAGAATTTTCCGGAGTTGACGGTACCGCAGCTGCAGGTCCAGGTCTCCTTTGTCTCAGGCTTTGGTTTACCGCACTGCGGACAGAATTTTCCCTGTGACAGAGCTCCGCACTCAGGGCAGCGCCAGCCTGCTGCGGTCTGACCACCGTGCTCCTGAGCTCCGAGCTTATAGAGATCTGCAGCATTCATGCCCCCTGCCTGAGCAGCCATCCCCATCCCCATAAAGCCCTGTATGGCTCCGCCTGAATTTGCTGCAGCAGTCTGCATAGCCTGAGCCTGAGCTTCAGTTAACACCGCGGCCGCCATCTTAGGATCCTTGTTAATGGCGCTAAACTGCTTCTGCTTGATAAGCTTGGCATCCTCATCAGGCAGGGTTATGGAATTTATCGCGACCGAAACGACCGAGATTCCGCGCAGCTGTGACCATTTTTTAGCCAGCTCCTGATTGAGCACCTCGCACAGTTCCTGAGTGTGAGACGGCAGCGCATAAGGTCTGATCTCAAGCTCAGAAAGGCGCGCGAGAGCCGGCTGCAGTGCGGCAATAAATTCGGTCTTAAGCTGTCCCTGCAGCTCCTGCACATCATACTGATTGGCCACATTACCGCAGACATTGGTGTAAAAGGAAATCGGATCGACAATCTTGAAGGAGAATACGCCATGACAGCGCAGGGAGACATCTACATCAAGCCCCAGGTTCTTATCGACCACCCTGAACGGAATAGGTACCGCGGTGCCGAACTTGTTGTCCATGATCTCTTTGAGATTGAAATAATAAACGCGCTGATCGCGTCCCGGGGCCCCGCCATACTTGAAGCGCTCCCACATCGTCTCAAAGACGAGACGCAGTCTCTGCTCGTTAAGCTCTCCGCAGAAAATCGACGGCTCGGCGCTGCTTTCAAAGGTATAGAGACCGGGCTTGGCAATTAAATTGGTGACTACGCCCTGATCCACAATCACCGCACACTGTCCGTCGGATACGACAATGCCTGAACCCTCAGTAATAATATTGTCACTGCCAAACCGGTTGGAAGATCTGCCGGTCACAAGCTTCGTGCCTCTGACCACCAGAACCTCACGTTCAATTGATTCGCAGATAAAATAATCCTTCCACTGATCAGCTAAAGTACCTAAAGTGGCGCCAAGTGCGGCCTGTATAATGCCCATCCTTGCAGCTCCTTGCTAAAATTCAACATATAAGCTCTTATTCTAGATCTAAGACAGGCACCCCTTGTACTCTCTTTGCTATTTCTAAAATTAAGATCAATTTTTTAACTAAAATTTCTGCTCTCAAAGGCCGCGAGCGCATTCAGGCAGCACCAAGACCCCCGGTTTATTAAAAGCAGGTCTCAGACTTAAGCACAAGGCAGGGACATAGCAGGCGGTTGTGTTAATATATCAAGCAATATGTTGGCATTAAGCTTAAATTTAGCTGCAGTTCTTCTTGAGCAGAGGTAAAGATGTACAACTTTCTGGTAATTCTGCCTTCCTGGCTAGGCGATATCATTATGGCGCAGAGCCTGCTGCAGACCTTAAAGCATGACTACCCCTCCTGCCATATTGATGTCTATACGCCAGCCTATGCCCTGCCGCTGCTTGAGCGCATGGCACAGATTGACGGCAAGATCATCAATCCCTTTGGTCATGGTCAGCTCAGGCTGCTGCAGCGCTTTAAGGAAGGACGGATGCTCGCCCGGCATCACTACGACACCGTCTTTGTCCTGCCCAATTCACTGAAATCCGCGCTGGTGCCTTTTTTTGCAGGCATTAAGGAGCGCCGCGGCTTTAAGGGTGAATCCCGCTATCTGCTCCTCAACAGGATGCGCACCAACAAGCAGGATTTTCCCATGATGGTAGAGCGCTATGTAGCTCTGGCCTATGATCCTAAGAGCGTGCCCACCCATGCGGAGCTGCCTTTGATGCTCTATCCTAAGCTGACCGCTCACAAGCTTAAGGCCGCACTGCTTGAGCGCCTGCATTTAAAGCTTGATCGCCCGCTGCTGGCTCTGGGCTGCGGGGCCAACTACGGTCCTGCCAAATTATGGCCCGTGCAGTATTTTGCGCAGGTCTGCGATTTCTGGGTGGGACAGGGCGGCGCGATTCTGGCACTGGGCACCAAAAACGATCTCAAGACCGTCACCTCCATCCGCAATCAGGTCAGCCCGCATACCTTAGCATACTTTTATGATGTAGCCGGTCAGACCAACCTTACCGAGGTAGTCGATCTGGTCGCTGCCTGTACGGCAGCCGTATGTAACGATTCAGGGCTCATGCACACCGTAGCGGCGCTGGATGTGCCGCAGATCTGCATTTTCGGCTCCACCTCCACTGCCTACACTCCACCCCTGAGTACCAAGGCGGTGTGCCTGGAAGCCTCAGAGAGCTGTCATCCCTGCTTTAAGCGCACCTGTCAGTTCAATACCTATGCGTGTTTGAAAAATCTCATGCCCGATTTAGTCATTCAGGAACTCATGCGGATTTTGGAGGAGCGCCTATGAATCCTGCAGCCGCCCTCGCCCTTAAGTTTTATCAGCTCACCACCTCGCTGATTGCGCCCTTAGGCGCCTGTTTTCTAGCCTATAAGCGCAGACGCGACCCGCCTTACGGCAGCAGATTCTGCGAGCTGTTAGGTCATTATAGGCTTAGGCTTGAGCACTGTGTGTGGTTTCATGCCGCCTCCATGGGCGAGGTTAACTCGCTCAAGCCTCTGCTGCGCAAATTCATGCTGCAGCATCCTCAGGAGCAGGTGGTCCTGAGCACGCTGACCACCACCGGCAACGAGGCTGCCGAGGCTCTCAAAGGGCTGAACGTTGTCTATGCTCCGCTCGATGCACCCTGGTGTATTCAGGGCTTTTTCAGGGCTCTCAAGCCTAAAGCGCTGTTTATTGTGGATACCGAGCTGTGGCCGAATCTGTTGCATGCCTGTGTCAGACATCACTGCCCGGTAACCATTATCAATGCCCGCATGCGCGAGCAGAACTGCGTAAAATATGAGCGTCTGCTCTGGCTGTCAAAGCCTTTACTGGCCGAGCCCCTAGGACGGGTCCTATGTGTGTCGGATGACGATGCGCAGCGCTTTGAGCGCATTGGAGTCAGCGCTGACAGACTTGAGGTGACCGGAAATCTCAAATACGATCTGACCCCGAATGAACAGCTGTTTAAGGACAGTAAAGCCTATAAGGATGCCCGTCATCTCTCACCTGTTCTCGGGGTCATCAGCTCGCATGAGGGCGAAGAAGAGCTGCTGCTTGAAAGCTATTTCACTATTCGTCAGCAGGTCCCCAGACTGTCTCTGGTCCTCGTTCCCCGGCATAAAAGCGGAGTAGAGAATGCCCAGAAATTCTTAAACTCAGTTGATGAGGAATATACCCTGCGTGACAACAAACAGCAGCCTCTGGATTTTTCAGGCGGCATTCTGCTGGGTGCTACCATGGGCGAGATTGAGCGTTATTTCGGGCTGTGCGATCTGGTCTTTATGGGCGGCAGCTTTGTCAGGGTGGGCGGACATAATCCACTGGAGCCTGCCTATTATTCTCTGCCCTGTATCACAGGACCTTACTATCACAATTTCCAGGAGGCCTTTGATCGCCTGATTGAGGCTGGCGGGGCTTTTCTGGCCAACGATCACAAGCGTCTTGTAACTCTGACCTTAATGCTTCTGCAGGATCAGGAAAAGCTGTTTAACGCCGGGATCAGCGCCTTTGAAATTCAGCAGGAAGGCAGAGGGGCGCTCAAAAACACCCTCAATTATATCTCTCTAATCTTAGACAAACTTGCGGTTAAGGCTCAGAGCTGAGCCTCAACTGCTGGGGGATAGACTGGTAATTACTCAGTCTGCAGACCGCGTAAAAACTCGACATACTGCTCGGCACTCTTACGCAGAGTTTCTATCAGATCAGCTGCCTCAGTCTGATTTTTTGAACTGGTGGCAGCGGCATTGGCGCCATAGAGGGTATAGAGTCCGGCAAAGTCAGCCTTGACATATTCAATTGAATGCACCAGGGAATTCAAATAGTCCAGCACAGGTCTGTGATGACGGCCCTGCTCAGTATAATCTTCCTCTGCTGAACCGCAGGAGACAGCCAGGGCAATCTTTTTATGTTCAAGCTTGTACTGTTTGCCATAAGCCCAGTCCGGAGTAAAGACGGTCTCAAACCAGGACTTCATCAGAGGCGGGCAGTTATACCAGTACAGAGGGAACTGCAGCACCACTGCACCATGGTTTTCAAGCAGTGAGTGCTCTTTAGACGGGTCAATTACATGGCGGACATAAGAGCTCTGCAGATTATGCACGGTAAATTCATCTGGGTACTTCTTAAGCTCTTCAACCCAGCGCCTATTTACCTTAGAGCAGTCAAACTGCGGATGGTCAACAATAATCAAAGTCTTCTTCATAAATATGTACAGATCCTCTGTAAAAATAACTTGCTTGTCTATATTTTTATAACAATTTTATAAAATGTAGCGTAAAACTATTTCAAGAAAAATTCAAGAGCTAAGTCCTGATCCTGTCACCTTGCAAGGGCAGAAATGCGTAATAGCTCAAAATTAGTCTGATCAAAGTGGCAATTTGCACCATGATGGCTCTGTTCCTTCACAAAAGAGCGCTCCAGACGATCCACAATAGCCTCTTTGCGCTCTACCGATAAATCATGCCTATAGCACTTATCAAAATCAATAAAATATACTCTTCCGAGCTTATCGAGCAGGATATTTCTTAAATTGAGGTCGGTATGATCCACGTTGGCAGTAAAGAACCGGCGAATCATAAGACCAATCCTGTCATATTCCTCCTGAGTCAGAGGACGCTTGGCCAGGATCTCGGCCAGATTCTCGGTCTCAAGCAGCTGCTCGACAATAATGTCATTGCGCACAAAGGCTCCATAATATCTGACTCTGGCCAGAATAGGACGCGGCACCGGAAAACCTTCCGACCACAGCTCATTGAGCAGTTTGAATTCATACAGCGAGCGGCGGCAGCAGAGCTCCCAGACAAAAAAATTATCCCCGATAAATTTGCCGATGAAGCCGCCCCGGTAATAATGGCGCAGCACCATGGGCACCTCCTGATAGGAGAAGAGCAGAGCATACGCTCTGCCGCCCTTGCGTACCACCGGTCCACAATTTGCCTCAACGTGAGCAAAATCAAGCAGATTGTCCAGACTCTGTTTATCCGTACTGCCAGGCAGCAGACTGCTGATGTAATACTGGGCAAGTCCTATTTTTTTGTCCGTATAGTTCATGGCCTGTCCTCTGGTTTAACCTGAAATTCCGAGAGCTGGCGGATAGCCTTGATAATAGTCTCACTGCGTTCCACATTCTGACTGTCTCGCCAAGACCAGTCTTTAAAATGCATCATGCCCGCCTGATCGATCATGATAATCCGATCTTTTTCAATCACGGCATTCTCAAGATAAGACCCGGCCAGGAAGAAGTCGAGCGGTTTTAAGTCAAACAGACTCTGTCCCACACTATAGTCCTGCACCGCATTCGTCACACCTAGAACATTCTGCATCAGGGTCACGCTGACATCATAGGAGGTCGCAAGCTTGTCAATAACCTCATGGCCCCTGCCCGGCCAGCAGATCACCATAGGCACCTTGATCTGATAAGGCGTGTAATTGCCGTTATGGCCCCAGAAATTCAGCTTGTTGTCATTGAATTCCTGACCATGATCAGCAGTGATCACAATAATGGTATGCTCGGTCAGCTCACGCTTTAAAAGCTCTGAATAAATCCTGCCGATATTCTCATCCGTCCAGTGCGACACATTCTTGTAGAGATTAAAGTATTCTGTCCTGTCAGTATGCTCATTGAGCTCCAGATGATTGACCTTGGAGAGCTCCGGCATAAAAGGCGTAGCTGCCCCATCCGGTTTGGATATGGCATGCGGAGCATCGAGGAACACAAACGCAAAGAAGGGATCTGTTCTGGGCTCATCCAGGAAGCCTATAAAATCCTTGATGCAGTCAAGATCCCGCTCCCAGCCAGTCTCACCCTGCGACTCAAGCCTTAAATCCTTCAGTCCGGCAAAGACTGTCAGATTAAATTCAGGCTTATACAGATTGGCAGAGGTAAAGGTGCCAAGCTTGTAGCCACGCTGCAGCAGAGCATCCACAAAGGCCGCTCTTACCCCGGTCTGCATGGCCGAGAACCAGTAGTTGGACGGAATACTGTAGAACAGGGTAAAAATGCCGGGCCGAGTGGAATTGCCCGCAGAAAAGTAATTGGTAAAATGCAGATTGTGCTGTGCCAGATTATAGGTGTTAGGCATAATCTGCTCAGTTAGCATATCAAATCTGAGGCTGTCTACCACCAGAAACAGGATGTTATAAGGCTTTGAGTGCAGCTCCTGATATTTAAGAGGATGCTTAGGATAATAGAACCTACCCTCGGCCCTGACTGATACCTTGCGCTCGGCAATCAGATCCCGTGAGATCAGGCCCCACTCAATCAGCTTGGTGTTCATGGTCAGCGGGTAATAGCCGGGAATACGGTTACCGATCTCAAGCAGCGGCTGATCTGCAACCGCGCTGGCATAGACGTTGACCCCATTGACGCCCACAAAGGCTAAAATAATCAGCACAATAAACTTGCGCCAGGCAAAATGATTGCTGAAAAGCACCGCAAAATAGGTACCAAGCAGCGCGCAGGCGAGGATAGCCAGCACCTCAACAATAATCGATTTAATGGTTTCATCTGATAATTCAATCACCTGCCCCTTGGCATTGACCAGGAGATCGTACATGGTATAGTTCATGTGAAAGCGATAGAGCGCATAAACATGAGCATCGACCCCGATCCCGATAAAGAGCAGAGCCATGATCAGCATGACATAGCCAAACTTCAGGATGCCAAGCTTAGGCCTTATCAGCGTGGGCAGAATGAGCAGCGCATAGAAGAGCAGGCTGCCCAGCACCCCCGTACTAATCGCAGCAATATAGTAGACCACACTGCAGAACAGGCCAACATCCTCAGCTTCAGGAGCAAACATGGGAGCGTAAAAGATCAGCATTGGCAGCCCGCATAAGGCCAGCCACACTATATAGGCAAAACGATGTTTGATAGTCATAGCACTCAAATGGTTAACTGTTTAAAATTGGCTTAATTTTAACATAAAGCGCGCAAAAAACCTGGTTTACTCTCGGTTATTGTCCCCGCAGTACTAGACTTTAACTTAGGATTAAGCATAGAATTCTAGGCAATTTAGCTAAAGTTTGACAAATTAAGGTGTCACCTCCGCTTCCGGCCTTACCCTGCATGCTCTTACCCACAGCAGGACAGGACTGAGGCTGAGGTTTCTGTAAATATGCACTTACCCTCAAAAATCTGTATTTTAAGACTGACAGCCCTTGGTGACTGCATCAATGCCTACGGACTCGTCTGCGCTCTGCTAAGAGCACACTCTGAGCTTGAGATAACCTGGGTTATAGATCAGCGCTTTATCTCCCTGTTCAGCGGCAGGACCCAGCCTGAGAGGCTGAACCTCATCGGAGTTGATTTCAGGCAGGGTTTTCTCAAAGCCGTACTGAAACTCAGACAGGAGCTGAGGGGTGAAGCTTTTGAAGTGCTGCTCAATCTGCAGACCTCACTTAAGGCCTCACTCTGCTCCCTGGCCATTCGGGCCAAACTGCGCCTTGGCTATGATAAATACCGCTCACGGGAAGGGCAGTGTTTCTTTGTCAACACAAAAGTCCCTTCTCCTGCTAACCCTCACGTACTCGCAGGCTTTATGGCCTTTGCCAAGGCCTGCGGCCTGGGCAGTCTGAATCCGAGCTGGGACTTTACCCTCACTAAGGAAGAGCAGGACCTCTATGCCCCTAAATATCAGAACAGACCTATGCTGTTAATCTCGCCTGCCTCTGCCAAGAGAGCCAAAAACTGGACCGTGGATGGGTATACGGCGGTAGCCAGGTATGCGCTTGAACAGGGCTTCTTTATCGTGCTGTCAGGAGGCAGCAGCACTTCTGAGTTAAAGCTGTGTGCAGACATTGCCTCAAGACTGCCGCAGGAGCAGTGCGAGAATCTCTGCGGCAAAACCAAGCTGCGTGAGCTGCTCTCCCTGGTCAGCTGCGCGACCCTGGTCCTGTGTCCTGACAGTGCCTGCGCCCATCTTGCCTCTGCCTTACATATCCCGGTCATCGCCCTGTATGCCGTACATGATCCCAAGCGTGTCGGCACCTGGAATTATCCTCAGCTGTGGGTCTCTGCCTATCAGAAGCTGGCGCATCAGGAGCTGGGCAACCGCCATATTCCCTGGCGTTACCGGGTGAAAAATCCAAAGGCCATGCAGGAAATTCACCCCCCTGAGGTCATCGCAGCCTTTGATAAAGCGCTGCAGCTCATCGACTAAGGCTCAATTTAGGAGTAATCCCATGACAAAACAGACTCTGGCCGTATTCCCAGGCACTTTTGATCCCTTCACGCTCGGACATCACGACATCGTGCAGCGTTCAGCCAATATTTTTGACAAGGTGCTGATTGCGGTCGCCAACAGCCCGGCTAAGCATACCCTGATGACTCTGGCAGACCGCGTGACCGCCATTCAGCAGGTCTATGCCGGACAGGAGCAGATCACAGTGATGGGATTTTCGGGCATGCTGGTCGATTTTCTTAAGGAACAGAAGGCTGATATTCTAGTCAGAGGAGTGCGAACAGTCGCTGACTATGATTATGAGGTACAGCTGGCGGGAATGTACCGTGCCCTGATGCCGGAGATGGAAATTGTACTCCTGCCTACCTCAGGACATCTCTCCTATATCTCCTCCACCTTAGTGCGTGAAGTCATTATTCACCACGGCGACATCAGTAAATTTGTGCTGCCGCCTATCGCTCAGATGGTGGCCCGCAATTACCAGCAGGTGCGCGTTTAACTCTATTTCTGGCAATGCGGACAGAAAAAGGTGGTCCGCTGTCCCTGAGTTAGGGTTTCAATCGGGGTACCGCATCTGGGACAGGGTTCTCCCTTATGTCCGTACACATTGAGATTGAGGACAAAATACCCCTGTTTGCCGTCCGCTCCCGAGAAATCGCGAATGGTAGTACCGCCCTTGGCAATGGCTGCCTCTAAGATGCTGCGAATCGCCTCGACGAGCTGCTCACACTCGGCCCGTGTCACCCTGTTTGCCGGACGGGCAGGAGCAATCCCCGTACTGAACAGGACCTCATTGGCATAGATATTGCCGACTCCTACCACCAGATGATTGTCCATCAGCGCCTGTTTAATGGCGATCTTTCGTTTGTGCAGGACATCGTGCAGATAGTCTGCGTTAAAGCTTGCAGCAAAAGGCTCCGGACCTAAGCTGCTAAGATGCCTGTCCTGCTCAAAGGGAGTATGCGGCGCAATATAGCTCACCAGGCCAAATCTGCGGATATCATTGAATCTGACAAGCTGATGATTAGCAAGGTGCAGCGCAAAATGATCATGAGGCTGAGCCGGGCTGTCCTCAGGTAAGACCCGCAGATGACCGGTCATGCCCAAATGCATGAGCAGAGTCCCCTGCTCGGTCTGAATCAGCAGATACTTGGCGCGGCGCGACACTTCCGTAATCGTGGCACCCACCAGCTTTTCAAGCTCCTGAGGATAGGGCTCCCGCAACTGATATTCATCATGGGTAATGGCCGCGATCTGATTGCCTATCAGGTGCGGATACAGCCCGCGTCTGGTCACTTCAACTTCGGGTAATTCAGGCATAACACTCCACCTTGACTGCGCACAAAAAAACCCCGTTAAAGATGCTTAACGAGGTCTTATTACTGTTCTCAGACAAAATTATTTAATCTTGCCTTCTTTGTAGAGGACATGCTTACGTACTACCGGATCAAACTTCATCATTTCCAGCTTGCCTGGAGTTGTACGACGATTCTTATCAGTAGTATAGAAATGACCTGTACCAGCTGTAGAATTTAAACGGATTTTCTCACGACCACCTTTCTTAGCCATAATGATCTCCCTTAAACCTTAGCACCATTTGCGCGCATATCAGCTAAAACTGAATCAATACCAACCTTATCGATGATACGGATAGCTTTGCTGGTCACACGAAGTCTAACAAAACGGCCTTCACTCTCTACCCAGAAACGATGAAATTTCAGGTTTGGCAGAAAACGACGTTTGGCCGCATTCTTTGCATGGGAACGAAGATTTCCCACTATCGGACGTTTGCCCGTCACTTGGCATACTCTGGACATGTTTGTTCACACTCCAACTATTTAATTGCAAAACTGCAACTTAGATAAATTCTCGGTTACAAAAAGTGCGCATATTCTAGCACAGCACATGCAGCATAAAGCAACGCGCAGTGCCAACCAAACGAAAAAACTACACACTTAAGCTTTCAGGTCTGTAGCATCAGTAGACCGTAAAGATAGCAGGCGTTGATTATAGCCTAAAATCCTAAAAAAAGATCAAGATCATGTAAAAAAACTCATAATCTTGAATTTAGGCCGTTTTATATTGAAAAATCAGAGAATGATAATCAAGCTGCCGACTGCTGACCTGTTTATTTTAGACAAAAAATTAGTTTTCCGCGCTTGAAAAACCAACTTTTGCCTATATTCTAGCAATATAGAACAGTTTTATAACCTGAATTTACATAAGTGCGGAGATAAAAAAATGTCGCAAAGACTAAAAGATAAAAATATCGCGCTGGGAGTTACGGGCGGAATCGCTGCCTATAAGGCAGCTACGCTGTGCAGACTCCTCATCAAGGAAGGAGCACAGGTCCATGTACTCATGACCAGGGCCGCCACTGCCATGGTCAGCAGTACCACCTTCGCTGCACTCTCGGGAAATCCTGTCTCAATCGAGGTATTTGAACACCCGGACAGCATCTCCCATATTGCTGCAGCCAAGAGTTCTGATCTCATCGTGGTGGCGCCTGCCAGCGCCAATACCCTGGCCAAGATGGCCTGCGGCATGGCAGACAACATGGTCACCTGCGCCGTGCTGGCTGCAGACTGCCCAATCGTGCTCTGTCCGGCCATGAACGCCAAGATGTACCTCAATCCGGCTACGCAGCAGAACCTCAAGACTCTGGCCTATCGGGGCATGTACATCATGACGCCTAATGAAGGTGAACTGGCCTGCGGAACCTCAGGACCGGGGCGCATGCCGGAACCTGAGGATATTGTTGAATTCATCTGCAAGGTATTAATGAATAAGAACCTGGCCGGCAGGATTGAGCTCAATGATCACACCATGCTGCCGCCTCCTGAAAAGCCGCTGGAAATAGGCCAGACCAAGCTGCTGCCTAAAGCTCAGGGCACCGGGCTTAAGGTACTCATTACCGCAGGTCCGACCGCTGAGGCTTTGGATCCGGTCAGAATCTTTACCAACAAGAGCACCGGCAAGATGGGCTTTGCCCTCGCTGAAGCTGCCCGCAACCGCGGTGCAGAGGTAACACTGGTTACAGGTCCGGTCAAGCTCGAGACCCCTGCCAGTGTCCGGCGCATCGCGGTCAATTCTGCCATTGAAATGCTGCAGGCTGTGGAGCGCGAGGTAGACCACTGCGATATTGTGATCGGCTGTGCTGCGGTCTCAGACTATCGTCCTGAGACGGTGGCTCCCACTAAGCTGACTTCAGAGCAGAACGGAGAGACTCTCACCATTCGCATGGTCAAAAACCCGGATATTATTGCCACAGTAGGCAAGCTTGAGAAACACCGTCCTTATACGGTAGGCTTTGCCGCCGAAACAGATCACGAACGCGAGCATGCCTGTGCCAAGTTAGAGCGCAAGCACCTTGACCTGATCTGTATGAACAATGTGCTGCAGGAAGGGGTAGGTTTCGGTTCGGATGAAAACGAAGTCACCGTGTTTGATCGGGATGGCGAGGTGGCGCACTACAGCAAGACCAGCAAGACCAAGCTCTCTGAAGAGCTTATCGATCTGATTTTTGCTACCGCCAAGAAATATCTTAAGGAACGGACGGATGCCTGATCTCAAGGTTAGGCTCAAAGTCCTCGATGAACGTCTGGGCAGGGATTTTCCGTTACCTGCCTATGCCACTTCTGGCAGTGCGGGCGTGGATTTACGCGCCATGCTCGAAAGCGACTATACCCTTAAAGCCGGTGAAGTTAAGCTCGTGCCCGCAGGTTTTGCTATATACCTTGAGGATCCTGCGGTCTGCGCAGCGATTTACCCGCGCTCAGGACTTGGTTTCAGGCAGGGCATTGTGCTCGGCAATCTGACGGGGGTCATTGATTCTGACTATCAGGGTCCGATCCTCATGCCGCTGTGGAATCGCTCAGCTGAGCCTTTCAGGCTTGAAGTGGGCATGCGGGTGGCTCAGATGGTATTTATGCCGATTCTCAGAGCAAGTTTCACGCTCTGTGATGACTTTCCCAGTTCCGAGCGCGGCAGCGGAGGCTTTGGCTCTACCGGCCGCTAAACAAAAGGCTCACTTAAACCTAGACTGGTTTCAGTGAGCCTTAATTTTTCGCTAGTTAAGCAGAACCTTGTGCATAACGGCTAGCTTTCGCTCTGCTCATCTTTGCTCTGCTTACTTATCGTGTAGGATTCACTGATCGGGGTCACAAAGATTCTGCCGTCTCCAGGATTGCCATTATCTCCAGACTTGGCATACTGCATAATCAGATCGATCACCGTATCCTTGTCAGCATCTTCAACAACCACATAGATCATGATCTTACTCATTTCCTGATAGAGTACATCGCCAACCTTGATCCCCTTCTCCTTACCGCGCCCTGAGACATTCCATTTGGTCATGCCGTTAAATCCAGCCTCGGTCAGGGCATCCTGAACAGCCATGATCTTTTCTGGACGAATAATCGCTGTAATAGCTTGCATAAATATCTCCTTATCCAGCTCTCTTACTGCTAAGACTAATCCTTTTGCCCAAGCTTGGCACTGTGCTCGGCAAGCAGGGTCTGCCAATCCTTAATTTCACCAGCAGTCTGACCTAAGGCTACCCCTCCAAGCACATCACGGGCTGCAAGAATCTTGTCAAAATGCAGATGAGGGTAAACCGTATCATCAATCACCGCACTGAAGCGTCTGAACTCTTCAAGGCTCAGTTCTTCAAGCGCTTTATGCTGTTCAATCGCATAAAGCACAATCTGACCGACCAGAGAATGGGCTTCTCTGAACGGCAGGTTATGCGCTACCAGGTAGTCGGCAAGCTCTGTGGCATTGGCATAGCCGCCCTTGGCAGCCTGCAGCGCCTGATCCTCATTGAGTACCAGACCTTCAAAGACTAAGGCGGTCATCTCGAGGCAGGCAAGCCAGGTATCGACGGCATCAAACAGCCGCTCCTTATCCTCCTGCAGATCCTTATCATAAGCCAAAGGCAGGGCCTTGCAGGTCACGAGCATGCCCGAAAGAGCTCCAATCACGCGCCCGCACTTGCCGCGGATCAGCTCCAGGGCATCCGGATTCTTTTTCTGCGGCATGAGAGATGAGCCTGAGGTAACCTTGTCAGACAGAGTCACAAATTTGGCTTCACCGCTGTTATAGATAATCAGATCCTCAGCCAGACGGGACAGATGAACCATCGAGATCGAAGCGCAGGACAGGAGCTCCATGACATGGTCGCGATCTGCTACAGCATCCAGGCTGTTATGGGTAGCATGTTTAAAGCCCAGAGCCTGGGCCAGTTTCTCACGGTCTATCGGATAAGCCGTGCCGGCCAGTGCTGCAGAGCCTAAAGGACTGGTCTGCATCAGCTCCTCAGCATTGCTAAGGCGCTGATAGTCGCGCTCCAGCATCTGAGCATAGGCCAGCACCCAATGGGCAAAGGTTACAGGCTGAGCCCGCTGCAGGTGCGTATAGCCTGGAAAGATGCAGCCCTGATAGCGCTCTGCGGTGGCGACCAGCTGCTTCTCCACCTGAATGATAGCCTGCTTGACTTCATGACAGGCCTTCTTGCACCACAGCTTTAGGTCTAAAGCTACCTGATCATTGCGGCTCCTGCCGGTATGCAGCTTTTTACCCAAATTGCCGATTTTTTCGATTAGACGTCTTTCCACAAAGGAGTGAATATCTTCATCCCCTGCCTGAGCAACCGCCTGAGGATCAGCGAGCACTTCGCTCTTGAGCTCCTCAAGTGCCTGCTTAAGACTCTGACATTCTGCCGCTGTCAGAACCCCGGCCTGGCAGATAGCCTCAGCCCAGCATTCTGAGCCTTCGATATCTTCTACTGCCAAACGATAATCAAATTTTAAGGAATCATTAAAATCCTTGAATCTCTGATCCGGTCCTTCCTTAAATCTTCCGCCCCATAAAGCCATGGTAGTCTCTCTCTGATAAAGAACGGCTCAGGGAACTTATGCTCCTTGAGCCGTATAAATTGTTTTAGATAACTTTATTTCTTATTTTTATTCACAGCGCGAATTCTGGCCGGCAGAGAATAAATACGAATAAAGCCCTCGGCATCACCCTGATTATATACTTCATCAGCCCCGAAGGTCACGAAATCGAAATTAAACAGGCTGTTTGGAGAATCCTTCTGAATAATGGACACATTGCCCTTATACAGCTTCACCACCACTTTACCGTTGACGTCATGTGCAAGTTCATCTGCAGCAGCCTGCAGGATCTCACGCAGTCTGGTGAACCAGCGGCCATCGTAAACCAGAGAGGCAAAGTCTACAGCAAGCTTCTCACGGAATTCACGGGTAGTCTTGTCCAGCACCAGCTGCTCAATGGCACGCAGAGCATGATAGATAATGGTGCCGCCTGGAGTCTCATAGCAGCCGCGGGACTTCATGCCCACCAGTCTGTTCTCGGTGATATCGATACGGCCTACACCGTTGCGGGCACCGATGGTATTTAAGGTATCCAACATCTTGAACGGGCTTAAGGCTTCACCATTGAGCTCGGTTACAATGCCGTCCTTGATGGTCAGCTCAAAAGTTTCAGGAGTATCTGGAGCCTTCTCCGGGGAGACAGTCCACACCCACACATTTTCAGAGGCCGCATTCCAGGTATGCTCCAGCTCGCCGCCTTCGGTTGAAATATGCAGCACATTGGCGTCACGGCTGTAGATTTTCTTTAAGGTGGCCTTGCAAGGAATGTTGCGCTCATTCAGATAAGCAAGTAATTCTTCACGAGACTGCAGATCCCAGAGTCTCCAAGGAGCAATCACATCCAGATTTGGAGCTAAGGCAGCCACGGCACTTTCAAAGCGGACCTGATCATTGCCCTTACCGGTGGCGCCGTGAGATACAGCGTCAGCACCTTCAGCTAAAGCCACTTCCACCATGGCTTTGGCGATCACCGGACGTGCCACGGCAGTACCGAGCAGATAGGTGCCTTCATACAGAGCGCCAGTCTTCATGGTCTCAAACACATAATCGCGAACGAACTCTTCACGCAGATCCTTAATCACACACTTGCTAGCGCCTGACTGAATAGCTTTCTGTTCAATGCCCTCCAGATCCTCGCGCTCCTGACCGACATCAGCCACAAAGCAGATCACCTCACAGCCATAATTCTCTTTCAGCCATGGCACGATGGTTGAGGTATCCAAGCCACCTGAATAAGCCAGGACAACTTTTTTATACTGCTTGTTTTCGTGTTTTAACATTTAACTAACCTCTATTGTGTTTAGATATTGTGTTTTAAATAAGTTTGGAAAGAAGTGACATATGGATATGCAGACGGTTCTCAGCTTCATCAAAGACCACTGACTTGCTCCCATCCATCACTTCATCGGTAATCTCATAGTTACGGTGAGCCGGCAGACAGTGCAGCACAATCTGTGCACCTGAAGCATCCACCAGCTGCTGATTGACCTGATAAGGCATATATTTTTTCTTGACACTCTCAAGCGGAGTATTGTCACCCATCGACACCCAGGTATCGGTATAGAGCACATCAAAGTTTCTGACATGACTCGGATCGCTGTCTACGCACAGTTTGCAGCCATGCTGTCTGGCAAGCTCAGAGGCCTGAGTGAAGATCTGGACATCCGGACCGCTGCCCTGAGGACAGAAACAGGTGACATCCACCCCGAGAATGGCTCCTGCCACGCACAGAGAATTGGTGACATTGTTGCCATCGCCTAAATAGGCCAGCTTAACATTCTGCAATTTGCCCAGATGCTCCTTGACCGTCAGATAGTCGGCCATAGCCTGAGCCGGATGATAAAGATCAGAGAGGGCATTGATCACCGGGACTGAACCATAGGCAGCCAGTTCCTCTAAAGTTTTCTGACTATAGACGCGTCCGACCAGACAATCTACCCATCTGCACAGGTTTCTGGCGTAATCAGCAATGGTCTCTCTTTTGCCGAGCTCACCATTCTGCAGGTCAAGGTAAACCCCATGACCGCCTAAACGGTAAAAGGCAAGTTCAAAGGTAGTACGCGTACGCAGCGATGGCTTTTCAAACATAATCGCCCCACTTTTACCCTTGATTGCTTCAGTATATTTGTGCGGCTCAGCCTTCATGGCTGCAGCAGTCTCCAGAATCTCAAGATATTCATCCTGACTAAATTCAAAACCGGTTAACAAATGACGCATCTTATTTCCTCGTTGTTATGAGTTTTTAATTTTAACAATATTTATGCTGAATGAAGCATCTTATTGCCAAGTTGCTCGTAAAAGCCTTTAAGTTGGTCTTATTTTAGCAACTTGACAGCTGCTGAGCACGCTTTTGGTGCAGAGTCAGGTCAAAGATACCCGAGCTTATGCAGCCCCAGGGTCACTGCCGCTATGGAACGCGCTTCAGTCAGCGGCGAGTCCTGTTCAAACACCAGATCCCTAGCTTCCTGAGGACTGACCTTGATCACCTCTAATGGTTCTGGTTCATCTCCGCTTTTCAGTTCCTGAGGGTAGAGATCCTCACAGAGAAAGACAAACATGCGCAGGCCCAGCATGCCGGGGGCTACCGTCATCTCCTGTTTAAGCAGGGTCAGGGCTTTGCAGCCTAAGCCAATCTCTTCCTCAAGTTCGCGCACACAAGCTTCCTTTGGCTGTTCTGCCGCTTCTATCTTGCCTTTGACCAAACCCAGTTCATAGCGTTCAAAGGCTACCCCATATTCTGCAATGAGATAAAAATTCTCACCATCATAGGGCAGAGCCATTACCGCGCCACGACCTGCAGGCAGACGCTCATAGGTCATGTTAACGCCGTTGGCAAAACGGAGATCGACTTCCTCAATGGTGAAAATCCTAGACGCACGATGAGCGCGCACCGCTTTCACCAGCGGGACCGGTTTATGTAGGGAATTCAGATTCATGGATTGCACTTGCCTTGCTGTAGCCTAGCAACATCTTGGGTATTTTACCAAAAAGGCGCGCTTAATGTTATAATTATGCCCCTTAAAGGCTAACCTTACAGGTCACCGTAAAGCAGTTCCCAGCATCCTATAAGACACAGCAGCAAGAAGAGAAGTTCGTATGGCTACAGAGCAAGAGGCCACACCTAAAGTCCGCCTCGACAAATGGCTATGGGCCGCCAGGTTTTATAAGACCCGCAGCATTGCCCGCACCATGATTGAGGGCGGCAAAGTCGACTATAACGGCACCAAAGCCAAACCTGCCCACACCGTAGAGATAGGGGCTAAGATTAAGCTGCTGCAGGGTAATCTGCGCAAAGAAGTGGTGGTAGTGAAGATTTCTGAAGTGCGCGGTCCTGCCGCGGTTGCGCAGCAGCTCTATGCTGAAACTGAGGAGAGCGTCAAATACCGGGAAAAATTCCTTGAACAACAGAAAATTAATGCGCTCTTTGCTCCCCATCCTAAAGATAAGCCCAACAAGAAAGAACGCCGGGCCTTATTGAATATCAAACAGGGTTTTTAACATGATTACGCAAGATACCGTTTCGCGCTTTTTATTTGATCAGCATGCTGTACGCGGTGAAATTGTACAGCTCCATAAGTCCAGTGAAGCCTTTCTCGCTTCAAGAGACTATCCTGACTGTGAAAAAAAGCTGCTGTTAGAGCTTTCCTGTGCCGCAGTGCTCGTGTCCTCCTCCCTGAAGGACGGCTCAGAAATCATGCTGCAGATTAAAGGCGGTGCTCAGGGAGCTTTGAAATATGCTCTGGTCAACCTTAAGGCGGATCTGACCTATTACGGCAGTGCCGTGCTCAAGGAAGACGCACAGGTATCTGACGAGGCCACTCTGGAACAGCTGGTTGGCACTGACGGGATCATGACCATGTCAGTCTTCCCCAGCAACGGACCGAAATGGCAGGGTATCGTCCCGCTCAATCCTCAGTCCATCAGTGCGGCACTTGAAGATTATTTCAAGGACTCTCAGCAGCTGCCGACCCGTTTTTTCATCTGGTCTGATCTTAATACCTATCAGACCGGCGGCATCCTGCTGCAGATTATTCCTGAAGTGGAACATAATCTTGAATCCCTAGAACATCTCTCGATTCTAGGTTCCACCCTAACTAGTGAGGAGCTGTTTACGCTCTCGCAGGAGGACATCCTCAAACGCCTGTATGCCAAAGAGGATCTCCATCTTTACCCTGCCGCTAAAGTTGCCTATCAGTGTATCTGCTCTAAGGAACGCTGTGCCAATGCGCTCAAAGGCCTGAAGACTGCCGAGCTTGAAGAACTGATAGCTCAAGGCAATACCGAGATGACCTGCCAGCATTGCGGCAAAGTCTATAGTTTTTCCCAAGCTGAATTAAAAAGCTTACTTTTAAGTATTCAACAATAATTCCTATGACTGCTATCACAACTTCTCAACCGACCTTAGGACCACGGGCTAGCTGGTTCAATGTTGCCATGATGGGCACGGGACACTTTATCAGTGACTTTTACTGTAATGTGCTCCCGGTGATGCTCCCGATTCTGGCGCTGCGCTTTAATCTCTCCTATTCACAATGCGGTGCCCTGTTTATGGTCTTCTCGGTCTCCACTAACTTTATTCAGCCGCCGATCGGTATTCTGGCTGACCGCTACCGCATCAATTATTTAATGCCGCTCTCGATTCTGACCGGAGGCATACTCTCCTGTGCTCTGGGGATCTGTGACAGTATCTATCTGGTGCTGCTTATCGTGCTGTTATCCGGCATTGCCGCCTCCGGCTTCCATCCTATCGCCGGCGGAGTCATGCCGCATGTCTGCAAAAAAGGCACTGAGGTTTTAAGCACAAGCATCTTTATTGCCGGAGGAAACCTCGGCTTTGCCATTGCTCCGGTAATTGTCGCTTACTACATTGAGCAGGCAGGAGAACGGAATCTGTTATATTTAGCCCTGCCGGCAGTGATCTTTACCCTGATGCTGTTCATGCTTAAATTTCATCAGAATCCAAAGCAGCCTGACAACTTCCACACCCCTAATCTCAGGGAGATCATCTCCAACAGACCGTTCATGGCCTTCATTCTTTCCATCGGTCTGAGATCCTGGTGTTACTGTGCGCTCCTCATCTATACGCCTTTACTGCTGACCAGTGAGCATCTCTCTTCGGTGCAGAGTGCCTCAGCCCTGATGGTCATGCTGCTGGGCACTGTGGTGGGAGGCCTTGCAGTAGGCGCCTTCTCTGCCAAATTCAGATTAAAACCGCTGATCCTGGCCACCTATGTGATCTCCGCTGTAGGGCTGTGCGCCTTCCTCTACCACCCTCAGCTCAATTTCTTCTCCTACTCAGCTCTGTTTGTGACCGGTGCAGGCATGTATGGCTCTACCCCTGTGGCAATTGTATGGGCAAGACGCATGCTTTCGGATCATGCCGCAGCTCTGGCGACCTCCATCATGCTTGGCTTTGCCTTCGGCATAGGTTATATTGCCTCTGTGGCTACCGGTTTTTTAGGAGATTTTATCGGTTTACGCTATGGCATTCTTTTTACCGTCCTGCCGGCGCTCATCATCGCCTTTGGGATCTTAATGCTCCTGACCGAACCTAAACCTCAGGTTACCTCTTTAACCGACAGTTCAAAGTAAGAATTGTCGCCCAGTCTGTGCTGGGGAAGAGTCCAGCACAGGCTTCAGCCTGATGCGAACCCGCTTCTCTTAGGCAAACACTTTACACTTATTCAAGGAGAATCTATGTATAACAAGCACATGCTAACGTCACTACTGGGGATCGTCTGTACAGGACTGCTGCTCTCAGGCTGTGTCAGCCCTGCCGACAAGTCAGGTCCTCAGCTTGCTCAGGAGCAGGTTTTAAAGACTGTCTCTCCAGACTGGATTGCAGACTTAGGCAGAAAGCACCAGGCCACACAGCTGTTTGTCGTGGCGGCAGTAGGTAAGACCACCGCCTATGTTTCACTGCATGAACTTTCCGCAGACGGACAGTGGAAACAGCTCATCAGTACTCCAGGCTTCATCGGTAAACATGGACTGGGCAAGACCCGGGAAGGTGACGGCAAGACTCCGGTAGGAACCTTCCACTTCAACTATGCTTTCGGGATCGCAGATAATCCTGGCTGTAATGCCTTTACCTACAAAAAAGTTAATGATCAGGACTACTGGTCCGGTGATAGCCAGATTCACTACAATCAGCTGGTCAGCATCAGCGATTATCCTAAGCTTAACCTCGCTGACAGTGAACATCTCATCGACTATTTCCACCAATATCAGTATGCTCTGAATGTAAGCTATAACGAGGCAGGTACTGCCGGTCTTGGCTCTGCCATCTTCCTGCACTGTCTCGGTGATCAAAAGCCGTATACCGGCGGCTGTATTGCCATTCCGCGCGAGCAGATGAAAACCGTAATGCAGAACGTGCGCAAGGACTGTGTAGTAGTTATCGATGCGCTCAAAAACCTCAATCCTGAACTGGCCAAACAGTGGGGCATTTAGCCGTCCGAGGCTGAAGCTCAAAAGCTATTTCACGCACAACCGCCACTGTAGCACTCACTGGCGGTTTATTTTTGCCAGTCTCTTTTGGCTGAGGATAGCAGCTCAGAAAAACCTCGCGTAGAGACCTGCGCTCTTTTTAATAGCTCTTTGGCGTCTTATACTTGACTTCATCATCATACTTGATGCCTGCTCCCAGGTTGTATTCAAGCAGCATGCGCACATAAAGATCCTGCCATTTCTTAAGAGTAGCATTGACATTATCAGATAAAACCGCATTAAAGGCATCTTGATCAAGCTGATGATTCTCTTCTACCAGTCTGCGCGAATTATCCTCGCTCTCCTGTAAGGCCTGTTTCACAAGAGGCTGCATGATCTTATAGTAGCCGTGAACCAGCGCGGACACCTGACTTGAGATCCAGTACAGCTTAGAGGCATCGTACCGCTCGCGGTCCGCAAGCTTTAAGGCCTCAGGTACCGGTGCTACGGTAAGAGGCAGATAAGGATTCTCACCTGCAGCATTCACAGAGAACCAGGCAAGGTTCTGTGCCAGCCTGCCTCCGGTCTGAGTTATCACTGTATATGAGGATTTGGCAGTAAGGATAGCGCGCTCGCCTTTCTCAGAGCCGTAATGATAAGGTGAACCGTAAAGGCCGGCTAAAGAGCTTTGTGATTTATCGAAGGCGGTATCCTGATAATAATCACGGTGTAACTGCATCAGATCTGCTGCAGTTAAAAGCCGATCAGGCTTCACCGACAAAGGATACTGCGTTGAACTCCAGTTCTGCACCTTAGGAGCAAAGCCCTTACTCGGTGCCACCCGATCAAATGCACGCCAGACCCGTCGCAGCGAATAGTAAGGATGCACATACTCCCTGCCCTGCAGAGATAAGGACCAGTCAATCTGACCTGATTTAGTATGGACTGCCCACTTAGCAGCAATCAGCTGCTCCGGCAGTTTGGGATTATAAAGCTGATTTTCATCATCAGGTCTGATGGCGCGGATCCTCAGCTGATTGGCGGCAATAAAAAAGTGTCCGTCCGGAATTCTCTCTGCAATCCAGAAACCGCCACCCCCTTTTTCACAGGGCTGCATCTCAAATATCCAGCCTTCATTCTTATCTGCCACAATCAGACTTTCGGCAGTACCCCACAAACCATAGCTGTCAATCAGCGCACCCATTAACTTAACCGCGTCTCTTGCGTTGGTACACCGTTCAAGAGCCACTCTGCCCAGCTCACTTGAATAGAAAATTCCCCCTTCAGGCTTTAAACCAACTTCAGGCAGCCGGGCAGAGAGATCCGTACATTCAGCCAGCATTAAGCCATGCTCATTCATCACAGGGTAGTCTGCATCCAGATAGGCATAGGTGTGGGAAACCTGTGGAATTGAGCCGATGGCTTTGGTGTGAGGACGGCCAGGATAGTTGTAATCATCAGAAAGTTCCGGGGCAACCAGATGCGGAAAGGAATAGCAGTCAAGTTCCGGCAGATCGCCTAAGGCAGCCGCTGACGGATAAACCGGACGCTGCTCCTCAGGACCATGCTCCCGCGCAGGCACATAGGAAAGGTTTGGATCAGAGCCAAAACCGTCATTGCTATGTGAAATCATTACCGAACCATCTGCAGAAGCCCCCCTGGTGACCAGCATGACGGTACAGGCTGTGCTTTCAAGCGAGACTAAAGAAATAAAAGTCATCAGGAGAGTCACAAGAGATTTTTTCATGGCAGTACCTATCATATTGATCTGTAAAATTAATCATAATGGATTGCAGAGGTCAGGCTTGAGGCAAAACCTGCCGCTCAGCGAGCATCGCTCTTTGCTTCAGGAAAGATGCTGATTATATGTATAATAATCAGATAATCAGCAGTTTGCACACCCTGACGCTTAACTTTTAGATCGTGCCAACACAATTATTTTTTGCTTTGTATAATAATCTGTAAACAAGCCTGAATTTTTAAACCTGATGCTTTGTCAGGCCACCCTAAACCTTACTCAAGGAAGGACTTATGGCAGAAAAACAACAGCCTGATGCTGCAGCTGTGGCGCAGCAGAATCCCCCCAACCCTCAGCTTGAAGCGGTTGTCGCATATTTAAACTTTCAGCAGGATGAGGACTTACAGCGCTGGTTTGCTTCCTTTACAGAGGAGCGCCTCGCACGCAACCTGCAGGCCTTTAAACAATTTGATCCCGATCTTTATGCGCTGCTCTCCCAGCAGCGGCTCTCAGGCGCGCTGCAGCTGTTCTGCAATGCTGAAGGTGTGGCTAATTTATTGTTTAAGGAGTCGGAGCACTTTCTCTACCCCACTTCCGATTCCATCGCCTACTGCAGGCAGCAGGTGGAGCATTTTCTAAGCCACAGCCCAAACTTCAGGATTTCCTCAGGTACCGAATATGATCCTTTCGGCCAGCTGGCCTTTAAATATTCCAATACCCTCAAAACCAAGGTCGCAGGCTTTGCCTATGCCAATCCGCAGCCCTGCGAGGTGCAGTCTATACCCTTACTCATGTGCAATGGCATCGGTCTTGGCTATCAGCTTGCCGAAATCCTCTCGCGGGTGGAAGTCTGCAATGTTATACTAGTTGAACCAGATCTCAATCTTTTTTATGCCTCACTCCTAGTGTTTGACTGGGAGAACTTCCTGAATTTCGTCACTGAAAACGGGCTCGTCTGCCGCTTTGTGCTTGGACAGAAGACCGACTACATCCTGTTATATTTAAGACATTTTCTGGGTCATCACGGGATCTTCTGGGCTTTGGGACTGCATATCCTGAACCACTATCAGTCGGAGGCTGTCGCTAAGCTTTTCCAGCAGGTAACCTCATCCTTAGGCTATCTCTTGCATACCGGCTTTATTGATGATTCTATCTTTGGCATCTGCCATACCTGTACCAATTTAAGCTCTAACCGCAGCTTTGTGACCCAAGGTAAGCTGCCGCAGCATTATGCCAGGATGCCGGTTTTTGTAGTGGGTTCAGGACCATCTTTAGATCAGGATATAGACTTTATCAGAAAATTTCAGGACAAGGCCGTGATCATTGCCTGCGGCACCAGTATTGATGCTCTTTATCATGCGGGTATCCAGCCTGACTTTTATGCCAATACCGAAAGAACGCCTGAAATTGTACAAACCCTGCAGATTATTCCTGATCAGAGTTTCTTTGACGATATTATTTTACTGTGCACCAATGTCTGTAATCCTTTAACCGTAGCTTTCTTTAAACACACGGCTATCTTCTCTAAAGATAACGAATCACAGATCAGCCACCTGGCCCATTTTGAGAAAAAGCTCCGCACTATCGCCACCATTAACGGCATCAATCCGCTGGTGGGCAATATGGGAGTGTCAGGAGCCCTGCATCTGGGCTTTAAAAAATTATATTTATTCGGCATAGACAATGGTAAGAAGGTCGGCAGTTCAGTCATGCATTCAGCTTTTACCACGCTCTACCATCAGCATGGTGCCAACGATTCTGTTGGCGCTTACCAGGTAAGCAAAACCCTGCCGGCCAATTTTGGCGGTGAGGTTGAAACCAACAATCTCTATGCTGAAAGTGCGCAGAGAATTGGTGAAATCCTGCAGTATTTTAAAGAGCGGGATGCAGAGGTGGCATGTTTTAACTGCTCGGACGGCATCCGCATCCAGCACGCTGCTCCTCAGCATGCTCAGGAGCTGATCGCACAGTTTGCAGCGGCAGAGGATCTGCCCAAAGCCAAGCTGCACGCCTACCTGCAAAAGCATCAGACTCAGGCTTTTTCTATAACCAAAAATCAAATAAAACAAATCTTTAACGAAAAGATCTTCAATGAGATCTGTAACAAGATTCAAGAACAGCTGAACGCTGACTTTAACAGTCGCCTTACCGGTCTTGCGGTTATGCATCACGTCTCTGAGTATCTTGCCAAGCTGCAGCTGTCAGATGATCGCACCATCTATGGACAGTGTCTGGATGGTTCGCTGCAGCTGATGTTCTGTCATGTTCTCGCAGTCCTCTATTCAGATCACGATGAGCAGAAATGCGTCAGTGAGGCCAAAGATCTGCTAGCCATTATGCAGGACTTCCTAACCGAGTGCCCGGAGCTGTTCAGTAAGATTCCTGATTATGTCATGGGTGAGCATCGTAAATTCTACAAAGATGGCAAGATAGGCAGAGATATGCCTCACTGTGCAGCCCCTAAGCTGCCGGCTGCGATTAAACTTGCCTGCAGAGAATATGAGGATCCTCAAAAGAAATTTGTTAAAAGATACGCCTAGTTTATAAACTAGGCATTTTATAACAAGTAATTAAGTATACAGGGCATGTCTTTAATGTTGGTGATCGTGAAAATGATCCTATTGCGGATAGTTAAAATGATCTTATTTTCATCTTGCAAAACCTTCAAATTTGCAAAAATCAATAATGAACGATTTATGACAGCAATACAGTAAATCTATAATAAAAACAAAATAATATATCAACTGCCTTATCAAGCTAAAGCGCTAAACTTTTTGCAAAAATACATTAAGTTGCAAATTAAAAAATCTGGTCACTATCTTGATTATTGATAGGATCAAAAAATGATAATCAACAGTTCACTGCCTTAACTAACCAAATAAGAAAGGCTGTGCAGACTTTGGTGTGCACAGCCTTTCTCTTTGCCGTTGTGCTTGTAAAAGCTAAGTCAGGTACGCTACCTAGGCATCCTGCTCAAGAGCTTTAATGGCACGTGACAGTAATTCCTGCAGCGTTTGCAGTTCATCATCAGACAAGCTTCCTGCAAATTTCTGATTCATCTCATTTGAGATAGATTTAAAACTGTCAAAAATTGCATAGGCCTTCTGACTTGGATGAATGCTCATGGCCCTGGGATCATCCTTATCTGCCACCTTCTCAAGGTAACCTAAGGCCTTAAGCTTATCTACCATCACCGATACTGTTGATTTACTGCGATGAGTAAGTTTGGCAATCTCAGTGACCTTGATCCCCGGCTGTACAAAGCAGGCATGCAGAATATCGCCATGACAGGGAAGCAGATCCGCAATACCCGCCTTGTTCAGTTCATCTTTAATAAAGCTGTTGGCTTTGTCACGCAGTTTCCCGGCTAAGGAAACCACCATATAATCATGGTTTATTTCTGCCATGGACTTTTCACATCTTGTAAGATATTGGCATCATCAGCGGTGAAGGCGTCAAGACTCTGCTCCTTGCTCTGCACACAGATTACCGACATACCGGTTGGACCTGCCTTTAAGCAGCGCTTGCCCTGAGGGGCCACTTTAAAGGCATCTCCAGCACTAAGCTTAACAATCTCTCCATCAATATAAATTTCACCATCACCTTTTAAGACCACATAAAACTCTTCATTCTGCTTGTGAGAGTGCACAAAAGGCACCGCAGCATCTGCAGGAAAATTGTTGAAAGATACTTCACAGCCGGTAAGCTTTAAAGCATTATGAAACTCCGTACGGCCAGCAGTTAAGTCAAAGGATATTTTAGTAAAGTTTGTCATAGTAATTCCCTTGTTCGACATCGAACTATAAAAATTGAAAAAAAGAGAGCACCGCGCTCTCGATGCGTTAAATATAGTTCGATACCGAACATAAATCAAGTCTTATTTAAAATTTTTTTCTTTAATCATTATTTTTACCATTAACACTTTATTATTTAAGCTAAAGATTTTAAGCTCCCCACACCGCTGCCACTAGAATCTTTTTAAGATCTGCCTACTTTGCTGCCTGCAATCTGCGCAGAATGCACCCTCTGCAAAAACAGAGCGAACTTAGCTGACTACTCCCGACTTTTAAGCGCTCTTATGACTAATAAATGTATTAAAAACTGTTATGCATTGACATTTTGTCTTAAAATAAGGAGAAAAGTGAACAGAGCCTTAGCATAAGGCTACTTTCTTACCTGCTTTAAGTCCTGCGTGCAGGAATAGAAGCAGAACCTCTGAGAATAGTATAAAATTATCAGACTGCAGAGCTCATCTGCAGCACAAACCACAGACTATGATGCTTTAGCAGACTAGAATAGGCATGGACAAGCATCGCAACCTATTCTTAGACAGCAGATGCTTAGATGAACTAGGGGGAGCTAGATGTCAGCGCAAAATTTACTAGAGTTGTTCGGTGCCAATGAGGAGCAGCGCGTTGAGGCAGCCATTGCTGCTTTGAAACAAGGCCGCGGCATAATGGTCGTTGATAATGAGGACCGTGAAAACGAGGGCGATCTGGTATATGCAGCAGACACGGTAACTGAGGCTCAGATGGCCTTTATGATCAGAGAATGCTCAGGCATTGTGTGCGTGTGCATTGAACAGGAGCAGGCCGAAAGACTCAAGCTGCCTCTGATGGTCAAAGAAAACACTTCTACCTATGGTACCGCCTTTACTATCTCTGTGGATGCAGCCGAGGGGGTTACCACGGGTGTTTCAGCCGCGGATCGTGTAAAAGCCATAAAGGCAGTCGCCAACCCGCACTCCAAACCAGAAGATCTGGTGCACCCAGGCCACATGTTCCCTCTCATTGCCAAAAAAGGCGGTGTACTGGCTCGGGATGGACATACAGAAGCTTCCGTCGACTTTGCACGTTTAGCAGGCTTTACTCCCTGCGGCATTCTCTGCGAACTATGCGCGCCTGATGGCAATATGGCCAGACTGCCGCGCGTCAGCATGTTTGCCATGGAACACGATCTGACTGTAGTCAGCATCAAGGATCTGATAGCTTACCGCAAGAATCATTTAATCTAGATGCAGAAGCTTAAGCTTAGCCCTCAGACTTTACCCAATCAGGCAGGACGCCCTCTGGTGGTCCTGCATGGCTGGGGTACCGACAGTTTTTTTACTTCACCTATAGCTTCGCTCTTTCCTAAGCGTCCTGTGCTGCTCCTAGATCTACCAGGCTATGGCTGCAACTATGAGTTAAGTCAGCTCTCGGTGAATTTTGAAGAGACTGCAGAAGCGGTGCTGGCAAGCATACCTGAAGACTGTGATCTGATGGCCTGGTCTTTAAGCTCGCTGCTGGCAATTAAAATCTGCTCTCTGCCGCAGGCGACTATTCATGCTCTGATCACGGTCTGCGGTACCCCACGCTTCCCTGCTGATCCTAACTGGCCTGGTTTTCCCTTTAATCTGGTGCTCAAGCTGCAGCGCTTTTTCACCCCGCAACGGGCTAATCATATGCTCAAGCTTTTTTTTGCCACCCAATGCTCGCGTAAGGATATTGCTCCTGAAGTACAGAGTTTCCTCTCTGAAGGCTCCACTCTGCAGCACAAACATGCCTATGTAAGTCTTAAGGCTGAGCTTGAAAACCTCGTACTTATCGACGAGCGGATGGATTTAAACAACCTGAAAATTCCCTGCCTGCATATCTTTGGCGCTCAGGACAGACTGGTGACCTGTGCCCTGGCTGAATATCTCAAGACGGGATCTGATCGCTTCTGTCTGACCTTTGAGCATTCTGCACATATGCCGTTCTTAACTGAGCCGGAGCGTTTTGTGCGTGAAATAAATCACTTCTGTTCACTGCAATAAAAATCCCGCACCTTGCGGTGCAGGATTTATAAAACTTAGCTGCGCTTCAGGCTGACTTTTACAGCACGAAATTAGGCACATCCCTGAGGCTGTGCTCAATGCGATCCTTATCTGAGGTGATAATGCTCTCAGAGGGGACCTGCCAGTCGATGCCAAGCTCAGGAGCATCATAACGCATACCCCATTCAGCTTCCTTATGGTAGAAATTATCTACCTTGTAGGCAAATACCGCGGTCTCCGACAGCACGCTGAAGCCATGTAAAAAACCCCGCGGAATATAGAGCTGACGCTGATTCTCTTCTGACAGTTCATATTTAACATGCTGTCCAAAGGTCGGTGAGCCCTGTCTGATATCCACTGCTACGTCCAGCACCTTGCCGACGAGGACGCGCACAATTTTGGCCTGACAGAATTCACCGGTCTGACAGTGCAGGCCGCGGATCACGCCAAAGGAGGATTTAGACTGATTATCCTGCACAAAATTCGCCGTAATCCCATGCTCAGCAAACTCACGCGCATTGAAGCTTTCAAAAAAATAACCGCGGGCATCATGGAACACTCTAGGTTCAATGAGCCATACCCCTGCAATAGAAGTCTCAATAAAGTTCATGTTTTTCCTCAAGCACCTTGATGAGATAATCTCTGTAACTGCCTTTATGCAAAGCATCGATTAAAGACTGCATGCCCTGCTCATCAATATAGCCCATATTATAGGCAATCTCTTCCAGACAGGCGATCTTAAGTGCCTGTCTCTTCTCAATAATCTGCACAAAATTGCTCGAATCCATCAGGCTGTCAGGAGTTCCGGCATCCAGCCAGGCATTGCCGCGCCGCATCGGCACAACAGCGAGGCGTCCTTCTTTGAGATACATATTGTTGAGATCAGTAATCTCGTATTCTCCGCGGGCGGAAGGCTTGAGCTTTTCAGCCTTGCTGACCACATCAGCAGGATAGAAATACAGACCTACTGAAGCATAATTTGATTTAGGATGCTCAGGCTTTTCCTCAATGGATACCGCCTTGAAATCCTTATCAAACTCAATCACACCAAAGCGTTTAGGATCGTTGACATGGAAAGCAAAGATGGTCGCATTCTTGCCGCGATTTGAGTTAACATGCTCGGCAAATTCACCATACTGCGTACCCATGTAGAAAATGTTATCGCCGAGGATCAGACAGACATCATCGCCCTCAATAAAATCCCGTCCGATAATAAAGGCCTGTGCAATGCCGTTAGGTTCCTGCTGTACCCGATATTCAAGCTTCAGACCTAACTGGGAGCCGTCGCCAAGCAGAGTCTCAATATTCGGCAGATCGCGCGGGGTAGAAATAATCAGAATTTCCTTGATGCCAAACAGCATGAGCGTCGACAGGGGATAATAAATCATCGGCTTGTCATACACAGGCAATAACTGCTTTGACATGGTTTTGGTCAGCGGATACAGACGCGTCCCGCTGCCGCCAGCTAACAAGATTCCTTTCATCTCACACCTACCTTTAAGCTGCAGCTAAACCAATTACTACACCTGACTTATGTAGTTCAACTTTACTGATTATAGCTGTTTTTATTGGTATTAAAAGTGACTCATGCCAATCCTTAAGCGAGTCAGCCGGCGACTAGGCTGCGGCTCTAGAACAGTATTTGATCAAGATCACAATTCTTAGCATAAGAGCCTGCTCCCCTTAAAGAGGACTGCAAAAAATGCCGTTATGAGAGTTAAAGGTGGAGTCTTAACTTTTTTAGAGAGTGGTTATGGATGTAGCAACTTCAATGATAAGTTCAGTCGTACCGCACTCCTATCCGGTCGGAGCAGAGGAGGCGCGGCAGACTGCACAGCGTCACGCTGAAAATCCTCAGGTGCTCGCGATGCAGCAGTCAGCCAATGCAGGCACAGCTGCAGACAGCCGCGGGAGTACTGCGCTCTCTAACTCTCATCTGTATGCCCAGTCTGAGGCACTGATCTCCGCCTCCTCAGATCAGATTAAAAAGACCGATCGCAAGGCAGTCGATACCCAGAAGGGACGCGAAAAAACCGTCAAGGAAAGGAATGCCTCAGCCACCGGCTCTAAGAACACCTCTGCATCAAGCGGCACGGCCAGCACGGCAGCAACCAGTGCCAGTACCGCCACCTCGTCAGCCTTCAACGGCGAACTGAACAGAGCGCAGGGCATGATGGCCACTTCTGAGTATACCGGAGAGGTTGAACATGCCAAATATTCAAAGGAGACGGCCTCACAGCTTGGTGAAGAGCACGAAACACGTACCAGCGCCATTGCCAAACGTTATAACAAAATTGTACCTGCTAATCTGGTGGGTACTCGTGTCAATCTTCAGGCTTAACTGAGCTGGGACTTCAAATACTCCTCTTCAATCTTTTTCTGCTCTTCAGGGCTTAAGATCTCAGTCTTGTCATTCTCATTTTCCAGATCTTCATCAGTCTTCATGATCTGATCGACAATGGGCTGCTCTTCAAACCAGTCCGGTTTCTCATAAGAAATCTGATTGACGTACCAGATCTTGTCGCCTTTGGGGGTATGCACCACCGCATCGTCACCCTCCTGCTTGCCTAACAGAGCTTTGGCCATCGGAGCATCAACTGAAATGTAATTAGTCCTGCCGAAGATCTCATCTCCGCCAACGATTCTGACCTGCAGCAGCTGTCCGTCAGCATCGGCTTCAATTTCCACATAGGCGCCGAAGAATACCTTGCCTGCCTGCTGAGGATTATAGGTAATCACCTGCAGATCATTCAGACAATGCCGCAAATACCTGATCCGCCTATCAATCTGAGCTAACAGACGTTTGTTGTAATGATAATCAGCGTTTTCCGAGCGATCCCCGAGGCTGGCTGCCCAGGCTACCTTCTGCGTAACCTCCGGGCGTTTTTCATTCCACAGATAATCTAATTCCTTATGCAGCTGATCGTACCCTTCACGGGTAATAAATGGGCGTCCCACTTCAATCTCCTACGCTAAAAAACAGTAAGACCCGATAAGATTGCTCTTACCGGGTCATCGCTAATTTAAATCAGCTTTTAATTACAGCTGAGGACCAGCTTTAGCCAGATCAGAACCAGCAGCTAAAGTCTCGAACTTCTTGAAGTTCTTGATGAAGCGATCAGCCAGATCTTTAGCCTTGGTTTCCCACTCTGAAGCATCCTTGTAGGTATTACGAGGATCCAGGATGTTGGTGTCAACACCAGGGAGCTCAGTAGGAACCACAAAGTTGAACATTGGGATAGTCTTGGTTGGAGCCTTGTCGATTGAACCATCGAGAATAGCATCGATAATGCCGCGGGTATCCTTAATGGAAATACGCTTGCCGGTACCATTCCAGCCGGTGTTGACCAGGTAAGCAGAAGCACCAGAAGCATCCATGCGCTTAACCAACACATCAGCATAGGTGGTTGGAGGCAGTGACAGGAAGGCTGCACCGAAGCATGGAGAGAAGGTTGGAGTAGGCTCGGTAATACCACGCTCTGTACCAGCTAACTTAGCAGTGAAGCCGGAGAGGAAGTAGTACTTGGTCTGATTCTTGTTCAGAATTGAGACTGGAGGCAGTACGCCGAAAGCATCAGCGGATAAGAAGATTACGCGCTTAGCAGCTGGGCCCTTGGAAATTGGCTTAACGATGTTCTTAATATGGAAAATCGGGTAAGAAACACGAGTGTTCTCAGTGACTGACTTATCAGCAAAATCAATCTTGCCGCTGCCGTCAACAGTAACGTTCTCGAGCAGAGCATTGCGCTTGATGGCACCATAAATGTCAGGCTCATTCTCCTTGGAGAGGTTGATCACCTTAGCATAGCAGCCGCCTTCGAAGTTGAACACGCCGTCATCATCCCAGCCGTGCTCGTCATCACCGATCAGTAAGCGTTTTGGATCAGTTGACAGGGTGGTCTTGCCGGTACCAGACAGACCGAAGAAGATAGCGGTATTCTTGCCTTCCATGTCGGTATTAGCAGAGCAGTGCATGGCAGCAATACCCTTTAATGGCAGGTAGTAATTCATCATGGAGAACATACCTTTCTTCATCTCACCGCCATACCAGGTATTCAGAATAACCTGCATACGCTCGGTCAGGTTGAAGACAACAGCAGTCTCGGAGTTCAGACCTAATTCCTTGTAATTGGTGACCTTAGCCTTAGAAGCATTCAGAATCACGAAATCTGGCTTGAAGTTTTTGAGTTCTTCTTCAGTTGGACGGATGAACATATTGGTCACGAAGTGAGCCTGCCATGCAACTTCCATCACGAAACGGATGGCGATACGAGTACCCTCGTTAGCGCCGCAGTAGCCGTCGACAACATATAACTTCTTGCCGGTCAGCTCATCGCTGGCGATCTTCTTGAGGACTTTCCAGGTCTCAGGGCTTACTGGCTTATTGTCATTCTTGAAGCCGTCAGTGGTCCACCAGAAGGTATCTTTTGAGACATCATCCTTGACAATAAACTTGTCTTTTGGTGAACGGCCAGTGTAAACACCAGTCATAACGTTCACTGCACCCAGCTCAGATACAACACCTTTGTCAAAGCCAGTCAGATCAGCCTTGGTCTCTTCGGCGAACATATCTTCATAAGAAGGGTTGCGAACAATTTCAGCAGCATTGCTGATACCATATTTAGCTAATTCAAGTTCTTCAAATAAGCCCATTTTTTTCTCCACACAAGTTCGGGTTAAAGATTAACCCGATTAAAAAATCTTCAGCGTTAGCAGTGAGTGCAGCTCAGCGGCTGCTCCACTCTAACTAAAGCTCTTGCTCTGGTTATGACTAAAGGATCTAAGAGCAAATCCTCTAAATTCACATCTTTGCTATTATAGCATATAGTGCCCGCTAGCTTGTTTATCTCTAGCTAATCGCGCAGGTTGCACTATTGAGCAGAGTTTGCGAGTCCTTAATTATACAAAGATAAAATTCGCTTCTCTCGGTACTTTAGGATAATTTTTTCTGATGCGATCAATATCACACTTTGCAGATATTTTTATCCGCATAATACATGCTCTATTTGTCTTAATTTAATAAAAGGTTAGTGTTGCAATGAGCAAAATTACAGTCAGTGACCAGGCCCAAGAATATTTCAAGAAAATCATCGCCAGTCAGAAGATGCCGGGCTTAGCCATCCGTCTGACCGCCACCAACCCTGGCACCCCGGGCGTACAGTGCGGCATTTTATACTGCCCCAAAGAATACATCACTCCTGCGGATGAACATTTTCAGATGCAGGACTTTGAAATTGTCATCGACAGCTCTGTAATTCCTTATCTGGATGAATCAGTCATTGATCTGAGCAAGGATGAAAATGGAGAAGATCTGCTGACTTTCCATGCTCCTAACCTCAATAAGCAGGATCTGCCTGAGGATGCCAGCTTATTTACCAGGATTCAGCGCTTTATCGATACCACGGTAAGCCCGTCGCTGGCAAGTCACGGCGGCGCAGTAACCTTAGACTCTGTTACAGAAGACGGCATTGTAAAAGTTAAATTTCAGGGCGGCTGCCTGGGCTGCTCCATGGTAGGTCTTACCCTCAAGGACGGCATACAGACTCAGCTCAATCAGGCTTTCCCCGGCATGATTAAGGATGTCATTGATGTCACAGAACATGTGGTGACCGATGAGACTTATGGTTGATTCAGATGAGTTGACTAAAGGCGGCCTGGCGGCCGTCTTTTTTTATTCGGCTTTCTGCTCACGGCTGAGCAGCGAGACTGCTGCTGCCTGACCTGATTTGCCGCGATAGAGCACTTCATAGAGCTCACTGCAGATCGGCATGGAGGCCTGATAGCGCTCCTGCAGCTTTTTCATTACTGCCGTCATGGTATAGCCTTCCACGACCTGACCAATATCCGCCAAGGCCTGCTGTACCTGCACTCCCTGTCCCACCATATAGCCAAAACGGCGGTTACGGGACTGATTATCTGTACAGGTTAGAATGAGATCGCCAAGACCTGACAGGCCCTGAAAGCCGCGATCGGTAGCACCAAGGCTTACCCCGAAGCGAATCATCTCAGCCAGACCGCGTGATATCAGAGCAGTACGGGCATTGGCACCAAAGCCCATGCCGTCTGAAAGGCCGCAGGCTATGGCGATCACATTCTTGATCGTGCCGCCTAGCTGCAGCGCCAGAAAATCATCGCTGGCATAGATTCTGAAGGTAGGAGTATGCATCAGCTCGGCAATCTCGTGGATAAAGTCCTTATCCGTGCCTGCTACCGCAATTGCCGTAGGCAGACCGCGGGCTAATTCCATAGCAAAGGTCGGACCTGAGATTGCGGCCAGGGGCATGTTCCCCGGCAGAATCTGCCGTGCCACCTTGCTTAAGATTTCACCGCTTTCAGGATCGATCCCCTTGGTGGCCCAGAAGAGACGCTGGCCCGGTTTAAGATAGGGAGCAATAGCACGCAGCATCCCGCTGAAAGTATGACTGGGCACCACCAGCAGCAGATCTTTGGCGCTGGTCACAGCCTCCTCCAGAGAAGCAGTCGGATCCAGGGTGGGCGGGAAGATAATATCTTTAAGATATTGGGCATTCTGGCGGGTCTGACGCATCTGCTCGATGCTCTGTGCATTGCGTCCCCACAGCCTGACCTTAAGCTGCTTTGAGGCGACAGCTACTGCCAGCGAAGTACCATATGATCCTGCACCTAATACCGTTAAAGCATATTCGTACATATTCACCATCGGTCAGGCTTCAGTCATGCAACTTAAGCGCTGACGAACATCTCCTTGTCCTAATTGAGAGTCAGACTCGCGGCTGTACTTGCAGATACGGCTTCTAAAAGAAGCCGTATGTTTTATGGTTCAGTTAAGCCTGCGGAGCATCCTTGTCCTTATTGGCCTCTTCACCCTGCTGCATTTCTTCTGCCTTGCGGGCGCGATATAAGGCTTCAAAATTGATCGGGCGCAAATTCAGAGCCGGGAAGGTAGCACGGTTAACTAAAGCAGAAATATGCTCGCGTGCATAAGGGAAGAGAATATTTGGAGCTAAGCCGGCTAACAGATATTCCATGCTCTCCTCATCCATATTCTTGATGATGAAAGCGCCAGCCTGATGCACTTCACAGATATAGACCACTTCTTCCTTGCCGTCTAATTCTGATTTGCAGGTGGCAGTCACGCGCAGATCGACTTCATACTGATCATCAGCGATAGGCTGGGTCTTGGTATCAAATTCGATATTAACGGAAGGCTTTAAAGGCTGCAGAAAAACCTTAGGAGTGCATGGAGTTTCCAGAGAGCAATCCTTGGCATAAATTCTGATAATGTCGAAAAATGGCTGATCGTTTGGGATCTCGTTAGTGTTCTGGTTCTTTTCGGCTTCTGACATAGTAATTACCTATTGTATTAAAAAATTATTTCTTATTGGAAAGGGGTAAATTTTCATTTGCCCACTGCATAATCCCACCATCTAAGGTGAAAACCTTGGTAAAGCCCTGCTGCTTTAAAATTCTAGCACTATTAAAGGCTTCGCTGTCCATTTTGTCGCGACCGACCAAAATGATCGGTTTATCTTTGGCGCTCTCAATACGCTGAGTTTTACCTGCCTTGATATCTGCAGCGCTGATATTCAGGGAGTTGGCAATATGGGACTGCTCAAAATTGGCACCGGCCCTCACATCGACAAACAGACCCTCTTCATGATTGACCAACATGGTTGCACCTGCTGTGGTGAGTTTTTTAACATTGGCCAGCATGATCTTCAGCTGCATATACAGAATCATGACCAAGCACACTACCCACATACCGCATAAAAACACATGACGGTTAAAGAAGGCCCAGTACTCCACCATGTTTTCCGGGGAAAATAAATCTGACACTCCACACCTCTAAATTAGCTGAGCTGTTGCTGATTTTAGCTGGACATCCGTCCACCACCCTTGGTCTCACGCCAAAGCGTCTGAGCACTGGTAAATGATGATGTCCGAACACCTGCTTTTTAAACGGATAGCTTATGCCCTAAGGCTCTTAAGCTCTGACCGGACCGCAAGAACCTTAAGCCTGACTCATGAATAGACTCACAAACAGCCTGAGGCACGGTCCACCGGTCTCATTAAAGCAAAAAAGCCCGCCTTGCATAACGCCCTGGGCATTATCCGCCGCTATAATATATGCTAAAGTGGCAAAAAAGTCTATAAAACCTAAGGCGATTGGCGCAGAGCCCAGGCGCAGACACCGCTGACAGCAGGCCGTACTCCCTGCTTAAACTCTGCCTTTTTGCTAGTGCTTTACAGAGCTCTTTGCTAAAATAGCGACAGGATCATTATTTAAATAAGGTAATACACATGGCCAAGAAAACTTTAGCCCTTATTATTATGGACGGCTGGGGCGATAACCCAGTGCACGAATTTAATGCCGTATATAATGCCAAAACTCCGGTTTTGGACGATTTATGTAAGAACTATGCCAATACCGATATTCAGGCTTCCGGCATTGATGTCGGTCTGCCGGATGGTCAGATGGGCAACTCCGAGGTCGGTCACACCAATATTGGCGCCGGCCGCGTGGTCTATCAGGAATTAACCAGAATCTCCAAGGCGATTGCTGATCAGGATTTCTTTGCCAACCCGGTGCTCTGTCAGGCTGTTGACAAGGCCGTCAAAGCCGGCAAAGCCGTGCATGTCATGGGTCTGATGTCCCCAGGCGGCGTGCACAGCCATCAGGATCATATTATTGCCATGCTCAAGCTTGCAGCTCAGCGCGGTGCCAAGAAGATCTATTTCCATCCTTTCCTCGATGGTCGTGATGTACCGCCAAGATCTGCCCATGAATATATCGAGACCTTTGAGAAGGCCTTTGCTGAAATCGGCGTAGGCAGAATTGTGTCCCTGATCGGCCGTTATTATGCGATGGACCGTGACAACCGCTGGGATCGTGTCCAGCAGGCCTATGATCTGCTCACCGAAGGCAAGAGCGAATTCCCAACCTATAATTCAGCCAAGGAAGCCCTGGATGCCGCCTATGCCCGTGGCGAGAATGATGAATTCGTCAAAGCCTCAACCGTAGGTGATGTAGTCAAGCTTGAAGACGGTGACAGTCTGATTTTCATGAACTTCAGAGCCGACCGCGCCAGACAGATTACCCGCAGCTTTGTCAATGATGATGCCAATTTCCAGGGCTTTAAGCGTCAGGTGAGACCACAGCTGGCTGACTTTGTCATGCTGACTCAGTATGCAGCCGACATTCACACCGCCTGTGCCTATCCGCCAGAGGATCTGCATAACACCTTAGGTGAATGGCTCTCCTCCCATAACAAGACCCAGCTGCGTATTTCCGAAACAGAAAAATATGCTCATGTGACCTTCTTCTTCAATGGCGGTGTGGAAACCGTGTTCCCGGGTGAAGATCGCATCCTGATTCAGAGTCCTAAGGTTGCCACCTATGATCTGCAGCCTGAAATGAGCTCAGGTGAGCTTACCGACAAGCTGTGCGCTGCCATTGAATCCGGCAAATATGATGTCATCATCTGCAATTATCCGAATGGTGATATGGTGGGCCACACCGGCGTATATGATGCAGCGATCAAGGCGGTTGAAGCTGTAGATACCTGCATCGGCAGAGTGGTTGAATCCTTAAGAAAGGTTGACGGCGAATGCCTGATCACCGCTGATCATGGTAACTGTGAACGCATGAAGGATTTACAGACCGGTCAGCCATATACTGCACATACCAATCTGCCGGTACCTTTCATTTATGTCGGACGCAAGGCGGAAATGCGCAAGGACGGCCGCCTCTGTGATATCGCTCCGACCATGCTCTATCTGATGGGCATGGACATTCCTAAGGAGATGACCGGTACCTCCATCATTAAGCTTAAGTAACTTAAGCTTAAATCAGGACTAAAATGGGCAGAGTGTCTTGGCACTCTGCTTTTTTTAGCTTGGATGCTGATTGAGGCTGGGTCTAATTTTATGATATAACAGCTCATTTACTCAGTCATCAGCTAGCATATCAGGTTTTAACTCAACTGCAGAGGCAGCTTAATCATGGATCTCTTATGGCTTCTCCTTGAACAGCTCAAACTATTTTGCTGCTCCATGCTCGCCAGCCTCTTAGCCTCCATATCAGGCGGCGGCGGAGGATTTATCCTCCTGCCTGCCTTAATCCTGTTTGGTCTGCCTTTTCTCGAAGCCTTAGGCACGCACAAGGCCAGTATGCTGTTTATCGGACTTGGCAATCTCTCACGCAAAAACAGCCTGCAGAATTTTAATCTGCACCTCTGCCTGATTTTGCTGTGCATAGGAGTGCCAGGAGTGATCTTAGGCACCGTGCTCGTCAGTCTGGTGCCAGAGCGCACAGCTAAAATAACTTTAGGCCTACTCTCGATTCTGATGTCAGTCTATACCTTGTGCTCTAAAAATCTTATTGCGGATAAAGGCGAGAGTAAGCCCTCAAGACTGCGCATGAGTCTTGGCGTACTGCTAATCCTGCTGATAGCTTTGCTGGCCGGCGCTCTGTCGACAGGAGCAGGCATTTTTCTGACCATTATCCTCACGCTCTGCTTCAATCTTGAACTCAAGCAGGCGATCCGCTACAGCGTGATCTTCGCTTCCACGGTATGGAATTTAGTCGGAGCGATAACCGTAGGTATGATGGTCCCCATTGCCTGGCACTGGCTGCCGGTACTGCTGGCCGGATCGTTTGTCGGAGGAATGCTGGGCGCGCGTGTACTCAATCACCTGTCCAAGCGCGCCGTCAAATATCTCTTTACCACCGTAGCATGTCTGAGTGGGGTGCTGCTGATTATCTAGCCTACAGACCTGACACCGTCATATCAGGGATCAGCAGGGAGCCTGATTTTAGCTTGTAGCGAGGATCGATATCCGTGCCTACCAGGGCAAGGTTGTGGAACATCTCCTTGAGATTACCCGCAATGGTGATTTCCTCTACGGCATGCTCCCGCTGACCATTCCTGAAATAGTACCCGGTAGCACCGCGCGAATAATTACCGCTGATAATATCCACGCCCTGCCCCATCAGGCTGGTGACCACAATACCCTCTCCGGCCTCCTGCAGCAGCTCATCAAAGCTCTTGGTGTGCTCTGCATCTGCCAGAGCATAACAGGTACTGGTACCATCGGCATGACCATTGGATTTTAACCCCAGCTTGCGGGATGAATAAGAACTGAGCAGGTAGACTTCAAGTATGCCGCCTTTGATAAGCTCACTCTTATGCATGGCTACCCCTTCACTGTCATAAGCCTTCGAAGCCCGTTCGCCCTTGACCAGAGGGTCCTCAAGCAGGGTGAGAAATGGCGGCAGAATCTGCTTGCCCAGCATGTCACACAGATAGGAACTGCGCCGGTAGATAGCTCCGCCTGACATCGCAGTCAGCAGACTGCTCCACAGCGAGGTCATGGCATTACGGCTGAAAATAATATTATATTTGCCGGTTTTAACCGCATGAGCATTGAGCATTTCCAGAGTCCGTTCCTGAGCCTCTGCAAAGATGTCCTCTTTGGACTTGAAGGCCTGATAGTTACAGTGCACATCGAACCCGCAGCCCCGCTGCATTTTGCCGTCTGACTGCCCGATCAGGGTTAATTCAAGCGCGGAGTTGCTCAGGGATCTGGCCGAACAGAATCCTGCTGAGTTAGCCAGCGCTGTGGTAAACACTGCCGAAGAAAATTCAGCTCCATCACTGTTTTTGATGGCTTCATCCTTATGCTCCAGCGCATACTGCTCCAGGCTAACAGCCGTAGCTACGGCTGCATCAGCATCGGTTTGAGCCGGATATAAGATGTCAAGCTCCGGAAAATGCTGACAGAGTAACTCCGCATCCGCGATGCCTGCACAGGGATCCTCATCAGTAAAGGAGGCAATGCTCAAGGCCGACTGAATGCATTCACGGATCGCCTGATGAGTGAGATCCGTGGTAGAGGCGCTGCCGCGCTTATGGGAGACATAGACCGTAATTTCCATACCCTGATCTTTATTGAATTCAAGATTTTCTATCTCTCCGCCGCGTGAGGATACGGAAATGCCTTCTGCACCGCCGATGCTGACCACACTCTCAAAAGCTCCCATACTCTTAGCTTCTGCCACTGCATATGCAGCGAGATCCTTTAGAGCTGACTCTTTAGCTCTGACCGTATCTTTAAAACTCATATCCACCCTTTCATCCACCATCGCGACTTGATTGTAACTATTGAAATTGTTTGCTAAAATCCCCAAAAAATCAAGAGGGGTCATTATGCTCTACTATAAGAAATTACTCAGCTTTTTACAAACCTATGGCCTCTTTGTTTCTTTATTTACCGGCATCAGCGTATACTGCTTCTTTCATTTCACCAGTTTTTTAAATCCCCTTAAGGCACCGCTGATCAGGCTGACCGATAACATTCTGCCGATCTTCATTTTCTTTATCCTGTTTTTTTCCTTCTGTAAAATCAAACTCAAGGAAATGCGTCCACGCCGCTGGCACTTTCTGGTCCTGGCCGTGCAGATTCTAGTACCTTTACTCTTAGCCATCTACCTCTACTACACTCCAGAATCGAATTATTTCGTAGTGATAGAAAGTATCATTATCTGTATCATCACACCAACCGCTGCTGCTGCAGCAGTCATTGGCGGTAAGCTGGGCGGCAATGAATCCTCCGAAACGACCATGGTGATCCTCAGTAATTTTGCCACCGCCCTGTGTATCCCGCTCTTTTTCCCGCTGTTTACCTCTAAAATCAGCGGCACCTTTTTTGAACAGTTTCTCTTTCTGCTCGGCAAGATCTTTCCCATCATCATCTGTCCACTGTTTCTGGCTGCGCTGGTTAAAATCTTTTTCCCTAAAATTCATAACTTTATTGTCACCAGGCTGAAAAATGCCGCCTTCTGGCTCTGGATGGTCAATCTTTCCATGGTGCTGGCCCGAGCCATCACCAATGCCGTTCACTCAGGCAGCGATTACAGCATGCTCTTGGTGCTGCTGCTAGTCGGACTGCTTGCTACAGTGCTGCAGTTTGGTATCGGCAAGCTCATCGGCAGTATCGATGGACAGAGGATCACCGGCGGACAGGGTTTAGGTCAGAAAAATATGGTCTTTGGCCTGTGGGCAGCCTTAAGCTATCTCTCGCCTACGGTAGCGATCAGCTGCGGCGGCTATATTCTGTGGCAGAACTTTTTCAATGCCGCCCAGATGACCATGCGCGAAAAACACGTTCAGAAGGCACTAAGTCAGCATCAGTCCCCCTATCAGGAATAGAGAGACTTCAAGCCTGTCAGTCAAAGGCCTTGATAGGCTCTACGACAAAATCCTGATCATCAAGCGGCATATAGCCTAGCTGGACCTGCTCGGCACTCAGGGCCGCAACCCAGTTCTGATTCCAGGCTGACAGCGTAATAAACTGCGGCTTGCCTGCCACGTCCTTATAACTTGCCAAGAACAGTTCAAGATAGCGGGGATGACTGAACACCGGCAGGATATTGGCCTCAGGCTCATCCTCCTGACCAGGCTGCTGCAGGAGTACCGGTCCCTCTTCGTTAACCAGCACGTACAGGCCCTGCTGCTGTCTGACCTTCTCCTCAAAATAGTTCTGACGATATTCGCCATTTAACTGTTTTACCGCTTCAAATTCCTTATCACTTAATTCTTCCATGCTTAATATCCTCGCTTTAAGATAGGGGCTAAAAACTGTCCGGTGTAAGACTGCTTGCAGGCTGCAACCTCTTCAGGTGTTCCCGTCGTCACGATGGTGCCGCCGCCAGAGCCTCCTTCAGGACCAAGATCAATTAGATAATCGGCGCTTTTTATCACATCCAGATTATGCTCGATTACAATAATGGTATTGCCTTCATCACGCAGCCGCGTAATCACACTAAGAAGCTGTTTTACATCATGAAAATGTAGTCCTGTCGTAGGCTCATCCAGCACATAGAGGGTTTTGCCTGTCGAACGTTTGGACAGTTCCTTAGACAGCTTGATTCTCTGCGCCTCACCTCCCGAGAACGTGGTGGCAGCCTGTCCTAAGGTAATATAAGGCAGGCCCACATCCAGCAGGGTCTGCAGCTTACGGGCAATCGACGGTACCGCACTGAAGAACTCCAGAGCTTCTTCTACATTCATATTGAGCACTTCAGAGATATTCTTTCCTTTATAGAGTACTTCCAGGGTTTCACGGTTATAGCGCGCCCCGTGACACTCCTCGCACTGTACGTAGACATCAGGCAGAAAGTTCATCGAGACTCTGATCACGCCATCTCCCATACAGGCCTCACAGCGTCCGCCTCTGACATTGAAGGAAAACCGCCCCGGTCCATAGCCGCGCGCTCTTGCTTCAGGAGTCTTGGCAAACAGATCGCGGATCTCCTGAAACAGTCCGACATAAGTGGCGGGATTAGAGCGCGGCGTCCGCCCGATCGGGCTCTGATCGATACGGATGATCTTGTCAAACAGTTCAAGTCCTGAAATCTTCTTGTAAGGCGCCGGCTCTTCATTGGCGGTCACCTGATTAAGCGCCCGCTCTGCCACTCTGACCAGGGTATCATTAACCAGGGTAGATTTTCCGGAACCCGAGACCCCTGTCACCACCGTAAAGCAGCCATAAGGGAAAGAGGCTTTGATATTTTTAAGATTATTGCCCGTACAGCCCTCTAGAATCAGAGCCTGACCTTTTTTCGCCTTGTGCCGCAGCTTGGGGATCTCGATGACCTTGCGCCCTGACAGATAATCACCGGTCAGAGAGTCCTTGCATTTTATGATCTCCTCGATATTGCCGCAGGCCACAATCTCACCGCCATGAATGCCTGCACGCGGACCCACATCAAGAATACAGTCGGCAGCACGCATCGTCTCCTCATCATGCTCGACCACAATCACGGTATTGCCTAGATCTCTTAAATTCTTCAGGGCTGCTATCAGCTTGCTGTTGTCACGCTGATGCAGACCGATACTGGGCTCATCGAGAATATACATCACGCCCATCAGCCCGGCACCGATCTGACTTGCCAGCCTGATGCGCTGAGCCTCTCCGCCTGACAGGCTTTCAGCTGATCGGGCCAGAGTCAGGTAACCCAGACCGACATTGATTAAAAAGCCGAGTCTCGCTCTGATTTCCTTGAGGATCCGGCGGGCAATTTCCTCCTCCTGAGAGCTGAGCTTTAAATCCTCAAAAAATTTACTCACCTCGTAAATCGACATGCAGCTTACTTCAGGCAGGCTTTTATTTCCCACAAAAACATGACGATACTCTCTCTTCAGGCGCTGTCCGTGACAATCAGGACATTCCTGCGGAGTCATCAGAGTCGCTATATAGTCCTTAACATAATCAGATTCAGTTTCCCTCAGCCTGCGCTCAAAGTTAGGAATAACCCCTTCAAAAGGCTCCACGCGCTTCTCCACCTTTTTGCCCGAATTTGAGGTAAAGACCATCGGAATAGCCTCGGTGCCGGTGCCATAGAGTATCAGCTGGCGTTCTTTAGCACTTAGTTTGCCAAAAGGCTTATGCAGATCAATATGATAGTAATCAGCAAGGGCCTCTAAAAACCTGAAGTAGAACACGTAGCGCCGATCCCAGCCTTCAATCGCCCCTTCCCAGATGGATTTGTTTTCATCCCGAATAATCTTGTTCTCATCGATCACCATCAGAGAACCTAAACCGTCACAGGTAGGACAGGAACCATGCGGATTATTAAAGGAAAAATCGCGCGGCTCCAGTTCAGGTATGGAATAACCGCAGATCGGGCAGGAAAAACGCGAAGAATAGGTAATCTCCTCAGACGGCTGATGCTCATCCATAGGCGCGACCACCACCAGTCCTTCGGAATATTTAAGCGCCGTTTCAAAGGAATCGGCCAGGCGCTGCTTTAGATCAGCTCTGATTTTAAAGCGATCCACCACGAGCTCAATATCATGCTTGATTCTTAAACCTAACTCCGGCGGATCCTGCAGATCGCAGATCTCCCCGTCGACTCTGGCCCGGATAAAGCCATCCTTAGCGAGCTGCGCAAAGAGCTGCTTATACTCGCCTTTTCTGCCGCGGACCACCGGAGAGAGAATCATATATTTCTGCCCCTCAGGCAGACTCAGCGTAGCATCCACCATCTGCGAGATGGTCTGCGCCTTAAGTATGGTGCCATGCTCCGGACAGCGCGCCTCACCGACTCTGGCCCACAACAGACGCATATAATCATGGATTTCGGTAATGGTGCCTACTGTCGAACGTGGATTATGAGAGGTGGATTTCTGCTCAATCGAGATGGCAGGCGATAAGCCGTCAATGGAATCCACATCCGGCTTATCCATCTGCTGTAAAAACTGACGCGCATAGGAACTAAGGGATTCCACGTAACGGCGCTGTCCCTCCGCATACAGAGTATCAAACGCAATCGAAGATTTTCCTGAGCCAGACAGACCGGTGATCACCGTCAGCTTGTCACGCGGGATCTTAATATTCAGATTCTTTAAATTATGGGTGCGCGCCCCACGGATAACAATATCAGCCATAGACTAAAATACTCAGATTAGGTAAGCTTTGAGATGCCTTGAAAATCAGGTAAAACTCAGGATGTACAAGTCAGTTCTTTACTGCTCAATTATAGGCAGATCTCCGACTTTGCGATAGTCTTACCCAGTCTGAGCCCTGACAAAAAATAAAAACACAATATATAAGATAAAGTTAAGCCCCGATAACCGCGTTTAATAGGATTTTAGGTGAGCTTTAAAAAAGATTAAAATTTTTTTTGCTATTGTGTGTAGGTCGGTTGTTTTAAGAAAAAAACCCAACAGCTTAAAACTAAAATGCTAGAATTTTACTGATTAAGCATCAGTTGTTAGTGTTTAGTTTTAGCTTAGCTAAGTCAGGATCATGTTCCTGACTAAAAATCACCTTAAAATTTAGGATATTATAAATGCCTCGTGGATTAAATAAAGTAATTTTGATCGGTAATTTAGGAGACGAACCAGTTATCAGAAAAACCAGCAACGGCAATTCAGTAGCTAATTTCTCCATGGTTACCAATGAGCTGCGGCGCAACACCCAGACCGGGGAGAGTACCGAATTTGCTGAATGGCATCGCATTGTGCTGTGGAACAGACTTGCAGAGGTGGCTGAGCAATATATGCATAAGGGCTCGCGCATCTATCTGGAAGGTAAAATCAGAAATCGCTCTTATGTAGACAAGAACAATCAGAAAAAATATGTAACCGAAATTCAGGCTGATGAACTGCTGCTGCTTGATGCACGACAGGATAGCACAGAGTCCGCCGTACCGGCCAGGCCCTATGCAAATCCTGCTCCGGTGCCTCAGGCTGAGTCAGGCTATGGCTCAAATCCTTATCCGAACAATGCCTATGAGCAGGCAGCTCCACAGCCTAATGCTTTTGCGCCTAATAACTATCAGCGCCAGCCATCTCCTGCCGCACCTGCACCTCAGCCTCAGCGAGAGGTACAGCCTCAGCAGGATGCTCCGCTCACTGAGCCAAATACTCTGATGGATGAACAGATTCCATTCTAAAATCATATAAATAAAGGGTCTGCTCTGCGCAGATCCTTTCATCCTCCGGGCAGCGCGGACCAGCTTGCCTGCTATCCTTAGCGTTAAGCCAATGTGCAAAAGCTGTGCTTCAAACAAGCTCCTTAACAAGCTATCTCTTGATTTTTAGCAACAATAAAGTAAAATACGACAATGAATGCTCTTTGAGCATACCAAAAACAAGCCGAATGAATGCTGACTGCAAGCCTGTAGACGACGAATCATCCTAATCAAGAATGAAAGGCAGCTCATTCCAAAGCTGAATTATTTTTGCAACTCATAGTGAGCCAGTCGCTCCTCTGAGGTTTTTTTATTACTTTTTTAAAAAAAAGCTAAGTAGCTTTAGGCACCAATTAAATGTTCAAAAAATTACGCAGCATGTTTTCAAACGATTTATCCATCGATTTGGGAACAGCCAATACTCTGGTTTATGTTAAAAACAAAGGGATTGTCCTCAATGAACCATCCGTGGTAGCGGTAAGACTTGATCACAATGGCGGCGCACAGCGCAAAGTCGATGCTGTGGGTAAAGCAGCTAAAGTTATGTTAGGCCGTAACCCAGATAACATCGAAGTTATCCGCCCGATGAAAGACGGCGTGATTGCAGACTTTCAGTACACTGAAAAAATGCTGCAGTATTTCATCGATAAGGTTCTGACCGGCTCACATTTCTTCCCGTTTAAGCCATCTCCTCGAGTGCTTGTGTGTGTTCCATGTGGAGCAACTCAGGTTGAACGTCGTGCTATTCGTGAATCGGTGGAAGGCGCAGGTGCCAGTGAAGTTTATTTGATTACCGAGCCAATGGCTGCAGCCATCGGTGCCGGTCTGCCAGTTTCAGAAGCAGCCGGTTCCATGATTGTGGATATCGGCGGCGGTACTACCGAAGTGGCCATCATTTCTTTAAACGGTATCGTTTACTCAAGCTCGGTGCGTATCGGCGGCAACCGCTTCGATCAGGCCATTATCGATTACGTCCGCAATACCAAGCGTTATGACATTGGTGAGACCACCGCTGAGCAGATCAAGATTGAAATCGGTTCTGCCTATGCCGAGCAGGAAATGCACGAAAAAGAAGTCAGAGGCAGATCAGTGGTCGAGGGAGTACCGCGCTCCTTTACCTTAAACTCAAACGAGATCCTCGAAGCTTTATCTGATCCGATTAAAGGAATTGTAAGTGCAGTCAGAACTGCTCTGGAAAAATCCCCTCCTGAGCTGGCTGCTGATATTTCAGAGCACGGTATGATGCTGTCTGGTGGTGGCGCTCTGCTGCATAACCTAGATAAGCTCCTCAGAGAGGAAACTGGTATCCCGGTAGTTATAGCAGATGATCCTCTAACCTGTGTAGCCCGCGGCGGCGGTAAAGCCCTCGAGATGTACGATACGCAGGATAACGAGATTTTCGACTAATCTTCAAGGAAAAGGATCCTCTGCGGGATCCTTTTTTAATTTGCTTGCTATATGCGGATTTTGCAGTGAACACCCCGGATCAATCCAACATCATCAATCATTTGCGTTTCTTAGTAGTAGCTGTGCTATCACTGGTGCTAATGTTTGTTGATGTCCGTACCAAATTACTCAACAATTTTAGGTTTTATGTAGAAACTGCGCTCTACCCCATTTTAGCTCTGGCTGATTCACCCAATTCCTTATCACGCCTGGTGACTACCCAGTTCAAGAGTCACAGCGATCTCATCAAAGAGAATGAGGAACTGGCAGAAGAGAATTATATGCAGAAGGCAGATCTCCTGCGCCTGCGGGCTCTGGAGGCAGAAAATGCGGCAATGCGCAAACTCCTTAACTCTGCTGAGCAGCCGGCCAGTAAGCGCCTGTTCAGCAAAGTCATCGACGTTGATTCTAATCCTTATCTTAAGCGCGTCGTGGTCAATCAGGGCACCAATGCAGGAGTTTATCAGGGCATGCCGGTAGTGACTGATACAGGTCTGGTAGGACAGGTCATTTCGGTCAACTATAATTTTTCCCGCGTGCTGCTTATTACCGATCAGAACTGCTCGGTGCCGGTGATGAACAGCCGCACCCATGTCAGGTCCATTGCTACAGGCAGCGGACTGGACAATGAGCTGCTGATTAACAATGTGCCGCGCAGCACCGACATTCAGATCGGCGATCAGCTTATCACCTCGGGTTTAGGCGGTGTCTATCCTGAAGGATATCCGGTTGCAACCGTAAGTTCCATCGGTTATTCAGAAACTCAGCCTTTTGCTCTGGTCAAAGCCAAACCTGCAGTTGACATGGACAAGATGCGTTATGTGCTGATGTTTTTCTATAATAATGTCGATAATGACCAGAATGACGGCGTTAAGCCTAAACAGCCTTCAGATGGTAAGGTGATCTTGAGACAGAAGAAAATCAAAACGCTGATCGATTCTCTTTCGATTTCCAATGCGCCTGAGAATGATCAGGCCCAAGAGCAGAATAGCCAAAAGGAACAGCCTGAGCATGTCGAATAAGAATAGCAATTATCATTCTATTTATCTGTTATTTTTACCTTTATTGTTTATCAGTCTGATCCTGCAGGTGATCAGACTGCCTGAGATTTTGGACGAAAACCGCCCGGATGTGATTCTGCTGGTGCTGCTCTTTTTTGCGTTAATTAACAATAAACAGGTAACCATAATCTTTGCCTGGTTCACCGGCCTTATTCTCGATATTCTCTCAGGTGCTACCTTTGGCATTAACGCTCTGATGCTGGCCACCCAGTTTTATCTGATCCTCACGCCGTTTTCACATTTCCCGCAATATAGATTGTGGCAGCAGGCTCTGATCATTGGCATCGTCAATCTGATCGTCCATATTTTCTGTTACTGGTTTGAACATCTGATCGGCATTACCTTCTATCGCCCTTCATTTTTAATCCCTTCGGGTGTGCTGGTCCTACTCTGGCCCATTGCCTATTTCTTATTGGCGATCCTGTGCAATGCCTTCTCGATTGCCATCAAGCCTAAAGAAAACAGTTTGACCTAATATGACACAAGAGGCGTAGCTTTGATGAATACTCCGCACAATTTGCCTCAGCGTATTCCAGAGCTGATTCTGGCATCTGGCTCACCGCGCCGCGCCCATTTCATGCAGCTGCTCAATCTGCCTTTTACCATTCAGGAACCCGACGTGGATGAGAGCCGTCTCCCCGGGGAGACACCTAAGGATCTGGTATTGCGCCTCTCTCTGCTCAAGGCCTCGCATGTTGCGGCAGCTAATCCTGACAAGCTGGTGCTGGCCGCAGATACTGTGGTGGCTCTGGGGAATCAGGTGTTTGGCAAGCCTAAAGATCGTCATGATGCTTTTCTGATGATTAAGGAATTACAGGGTAAAACTCATCAGGTCTATACCGGAGTTGCCTTAAGACTTGGCCATACCTATAGAAATTTCTGTGAATGTACCTATGTTACCTTTGCAGCTTTAACTGATGATTTGATTCAGGCCTACGTCGACACCGGCGAAAGTGATGATAAATCAGGCTCCTATGCGGTACAAGGCACAGCCTCGCTCTTTGTCACCAAAGTTGAAGGCTCTGTCAGTTCCGTGGTTGGTTTACCGATCAGTCAGGTGCGCGAAGCGCTCTCTGAATTTGGTCTCATCCCTAAAACATTAAAAGAGGCTGACGCATAAATATGTTAATGGATAAAGCATCGGCCCTGCTGTGGCAGGGTTCTGATTTAGATGAGCAGATCTGCGCACAAGCTATTTCTCAGCTCAATGCAAGAAACATCGATTTTGGGGATCTCTTTTTTTCGCGCCATGTGTCTGAATCCTTCAGTTTAGAAGAAGGCATTGTCAAAGGCGGTTCTTTTGACATCAATCAGGGCGTGGGCGTAAGAGCGGTTATCGGCGGGAAGACCGGCTTTGCCTACAGCGATGTGCTCGATAAAAACTCGCTGATGGCTGCAGTCTCGGCAGCCAGATCCATCAGCTCCGGACAGCGTGCGGACAAGGTTAACGTCACCCCTCAGTATCAGCCGTTTAATCCACTTTATATCGATGCCGATCCGATTGCCTCCACCCCGCGTGAGCATAAAATTGCCGCTCTGGAAACCCTAGACCGGCTGACCCGCAAACAGGATCAGCGGGTTATTCAGGTGATGGCTAGCCTGAACTGCTCCAATCAGGTCAGAATGGTATTTACCACCGACGGACGTCTTACCTGTGACTATAAGCCTATCTCCCAGCTGGTCCTCTCAATCGTGATGGAGCAAAATGGACGGCGTGAACGCGGATTTGCCGCGGCCGGCGGCGCCTTCCTGCTCGATGAGATTCTCACTGACAAGAAGCTTGAAGAGCTGGCCTTAGAAGCAGTCAGAGTCGGCCAGGTCAATCTGGAGGCACAGCCTGCTCCGGCCGGGACCATGACAGTAGTGCTGAGTAACGGCTGGCCTGGAGTTCTCATCCACGAAGCGGTAGGTCATGGTCTGGAAGGCGACTTCAACCGCACCGGTTCCTCTGCCTTTACCGGACTTATCGGACAGAAGGTGGCCTCCGATGCCTGCACCATCATCGATGACGGCACTCTCCCAGATCGCCGCGGCTCATTAACCTTTGACGATGAAGGCACCCAGACCAAACATAATGTCCTGATTGAAAAAGGTATTTTAAAAGGCTATATGCAGGATCGCCTGAACGCCGCCCTGATGCAGCACCCGCTCACGGGCAACGGACGCAGAGAAAACTATAACTGCCTGCCGATGCCGCGTATGACCAATACTTTCATGCTGCCGGGCCAGTACGCGCCAGAAGAAATCATCAGCAGCGTCAAACAGGGGATCTATGCGGTTAACTTCTCAGGCGGACAGGTTGATATTACCTCAGGTAAATTTGTCTTCTCCACCTCAGAGGCCTATCTTATCGAGCAGGGCAAGGTCACTACCCCGATCAAGGGAGCTACCCTGATCGGCAACGGACCTGAGACCATGAAGCAGGTCTCCATGGTGGGCAATGATCTCGACTTTGATCATGGTATCGGTTTCTGCGGCAAGGCAGGTCAGGCAGTACCGGTAGGTATAGGTCAGCCAACCTTGAAGCTGGATGCCATCACCGTAGGCGGCACCAATGCCTAAGCGCTTAAATTAGAGCAGACTGGCAGGAATTTCCACCTTGGCGCGCGCCAGTTCTGCTTTTACATATTTAAATAACTGTCTTGCAGCGGGTTTTTCAGCCCCTGGTTCTGCTTTGGCCGCTTCCTGCTGGGCTTTTTTGACCAGCACTCTCAGCTTGTTGCGATCTGTATCCACAATCAGAGCCACGAAGGCATCGATAGCCTCCTTACCGTGAGCGATAAATTCCTCACGCAGCTGTTCAAGTCGCATGGCATTAGGGTCAACTTTGACTGACGCGCCTAAGCCCTCAATCTGCTGTTTTAAATCCAGACCCTCTTCCGCCCTTAACAGCTTGGCAGCATACTGCAGCTGCCGGCGCCGTTCATCACTGCGCGGTTTGAGGCCTCTGGCCACATCAAAGGCTTCGCGCACATGCTCAGGCATGACCAGCGCCCGATAACTCTGCACGCCCAGATCTGCAATATCATCACAGAGCTTGCGCAGGGCCTGAGCCGCCCGCTTCTGAGCACTGCGGCTCTCTTCCTCAGGCTCGTGATCAAATCCCTCAAAATGCTGTTCTAATTTGGACATGTCGTCTTCCTGTTCTATGCTGATTACAAGTTCTGACTAAAGATTAAACAAAGCAGTCAGCTTATAGGTTTTGATCAGGCGCAGCGCCGTATCGGGAACATGGCTGATAGTCAGCCTCCCATCAGGCTGAGCACGCGCCCATTTGACCAGGAGTGCCACTCCTGCCGAGTCGATCTCTGCAAGTTCTTTCAGATCTACAGCCGCATATTTAAACAGCTCTGCACGCTTGTCATATAAAGCAGGGACCGATCTGCAGGTTAAGCTGCCCGGCGCCGTATAGATCTCAAAGCTGCTGGACATTTTTATTCAAAGCCTCGATGGCTGCCTGCACTCCATCCTTGTTGATAATAGGGCTGATTTCGGCAGCCTTGGCATCCAGGACAGACACATTTTCGGCAATTAAATCAAACGCCTTCCACTCGCCTGTTTTGGTATTCTTGCGGCATTTTAAAATTAAAGCCACCACGGCCTCACCAGGCTTCTGGATCCCCACCTTTACCGAGACAATCGAGGCGTCTTTGTCAGGCTCGCTCACCGGACTTTTAATCAGCTCCTGATTGGTATACTTATGCAGGGTTTCAGTCAGGGTCTTCTCTAAATATTTGCCAAAGGCTACGCAGAAGGCCTCGCGATCCTCTTTAGAAATATTCTTCAAAGCCGAGCCCATCACCTTATAGGCGGCATACTTCACGTCAATATGCGGCATCAGTTCGCGATTGATAAGAGCGCGGCAATAGTTGAGATCCTCAAGCTTGTCGGCATTCTTTTGCAGCTCAGCAAAAGTGCGTTCTGCAACATTATTCGCCAGTACATAAGGATTCGTATTCTCCTCTGCCGCAAAAGCTGAACTTATCAGGAGCAGGCCCAGCATGGCGCCTGCCAGTGATCTTAAAAACATTCTCATTGTCTACCTCTTGTTAAAACAAACTTAAAACAAACAGTTATCTACTATTCTTTAGCGCCGAAGGCAAATTTGGAGATTAAATCCTCTAACACCATGGCAGAACCGGTATCCTTGAGCGTGTCGCCCTGCTTCAGATAAGTCGTCCCCAGATCCTCATCATAGAAGCCCGGCGTAATCCCGATATACTGTTCTCCAATCAGGCCAGCCGTCAGAATAGAAGCTTTGGATTCACTGGAGATCGTATTGAATCTTGATTCAATCGCCATATGCACCACTGGAGTCAGGGTATCCTTATCCAGATCAATCTTCTCCACCCTGCCGATGAGCACACCGCCAATTTTAATCGGAGCTCTGATTTTAAGCGAGCCGATATTATCAAATCTGGCCATCACGGTATAAGTGCTGCTGTCTTCTGACATCACCAGTCCTGCTACCTTTAAACATAAGACTACCGCGGCAACGATACCCGCCAGCATAAACATACCCACCATAATTTCTGTTTTTACATATTTCATAACGACCTCTTAGAAAAATAATGCGGTCAGCACAAAATCCAAACCTAACACAGCCAGCGATGACTGCACCACGGTAGCAGTCGTGGCCGCACTGATCCCGGCTGAGGTAGGCTTACAATCGTAACCGTTGAACAAAGCAATCCAGGTACAGGCAACGGCAAAAACCAGCGATTTAACCAGCATAGGATAGAAATCGGTAATCACATCCACACTGTTCTGCATGCCGGACCAGTAAATGCCATCGTCAAGGCCCAGCCAGTCCACGCCCACAAATTTGCCGCCATAAATACCCACAATACAGAAGAGTATCGAGAGAATTGGCATACTGATAAAACCAGCCCAGAAGCGCGGAGCAATAATCCGTCTTAACGGATCGACAGCCATCATTTCCATGGCAGAGATCTGCTCTGAAGCTTTGAGCTGACCAATTTCAGCCGTTAAGGCAGAACCTGCGCGTCCCGCATAGAGCAGCGCGGTCACCACCGGACCGAGCTCCCGCAGAATCGCCAGAGCTACCAGCGTACCTAAGGAACCGGTAGCCATAAAGTCCTTAAGAATGTTATAACCCTGCAGGCCCAGCACCATGCCAATAAACAGCCCGGACACCAGAATAATGATGATGGACTGCACTCCGACAAAATAAATTTCCTGCACTAACAGAGGAAAATGTTTGCCAGGCTTAGGGACACCCCACAGGGCATTAACCAGCATCACGGTCGAACGCCCCAGAGAGGCGAGCTTTTTTAAGCCATAACGCCCGAGGGCTCCTAGAAACTCATACATTATAAGGCCTCCAGATAGCTGCCTGTGCCCTGTAAATGAAACGCGTACGGTCCATCAAAATCACCATGAATAAACTGGATCACCCGCTCATCACTGCTGCGTTCAATCTCCTCGGGTGTGCCATGTCCGAGCACTGTACCTTCAGCCAGAATATAGACATAATCAGCGATTTCCAGGATCTCCTTAACATCATGGGTGACCACTACCGAGGTAATACCCAGAGAGCTGTTGAGATCTGCAATCAGTTTAACCAGTACGCCCTTGGTGATCGGATCCTGTCCGACAAAAGGCTCATCATACATCACCAGATCCGGGTCAAGAGCAATCGATCTGGCTAAAGCCGCACGTCTTGACATGCCACCGGATAATTCAGCCGGCAGCAGATCTTCTGCCGCCCTCATGCCCACGGCTTCAAGCTTCATTCTCACCACAGTGGCGATCAGGTCTTCCGGAAGATGGGTATGCTCGCGTAAAGGAAAAGCCACATTGTCAAAAACCGTCAGATCCTGAAACAGCGCTCCACTCTGAAACAGCATGCTCATGCGCTGTCTGAGTTTATACAGAGCATGCCGGTTCAGCGCATGCACGTCCACATTATCAAACCAGACCTTGCCCTGCTGCGGATACAGCTGCGCTCCAATTAAACGGAGCAGGGTCGTTTTACCTGTACCTGAAGGTCCTAAAATCGCCGTAATCTTGCCTTTAGGAATAGTTAAGGACAGATCCCGATAGATCTGCCGCCCTTCATAGGAAAACCACAAATGTTCAATCTTTATCAGTGAATCCATGTCTTAAGTTATCCAGAACTTATTTTATAGTATCTATTTTAACAGTTTATCTCGTAAGATTCGGATAAATCCACAGGCTTAACCAAATTATCCCTGCCAAAACTTGGCGCAGACTTAGGCTTTAAATTTTTGTCAAACAAATAAAGCGTCTATACGCTTTTTTAATTGCATCAGAGATTTTTATCTATAGTCCCTGGGTTTCGGTATAATTTGCACGCAGCTTACCCTGGCTCACTAAGATTAACCGCTAAGCCTAAATCAGATATGCATCGAATCAGCTTTATAAAGTCTTGGCGGATCAAACCATTAACCATGATAAGAGAATTTTATGGAAAGTATTGCCGCATTTCTTTATGCCTTAGATGAATTACTGTGGGGGACCGGCATGACGGTGCTGCTCCTGGGCATTGGTCTGCTTTTAAGCATCCGCTTTAGATTCCGCTATCAGTTAAATTTCATGTTTAATCTCAAAAACACCTATGGCCGGATGTTTGAGAAAAAAACGGAACGTACCGGCAAAGGTACGATTTCCGGCTTCAAGGCTGCCTGTACGGCCCTTGCCAACACTATCGGCACCGGTAATATCAGCGGCGTGGCCACAGCTATAGTGAGCGGCGGACCAGGCGCACTTTTCTGGATGTGGTGCTCAGCCTTTTTCGGCATCTCCACCAAGGCCTGCGAGATCATCATTGGTCAGCGCTATCGTGAGCACTATAAAAATTCGATGGATGAATATGTCTGTGATCGCTCCTTTGCCCTGAAAAATGCTTTTGGCTGGAAAAAAGGCGCGGTGGTACTGGCACTCTTCTGCTTCACGCTCGGACCCTGGACCTGCTGTGTACAGACTGAAGCCGTGGTAGGCTCACTTAAGGAAGCCTTTGGCTTATCTGGCATTATCTCGGTATCCATCATCGGGATCACCTGCCTTGTCACCATCTGGGGCGGGCTGAAAAGCATTTCTGCCGTCATGTCAAAAGCCGTACCTATCATGTCAGCAGTCTATATTCTGATGGGACTTGGCGTCATCATCCTGCATTTTAGAGAGATCCCGGATGTGATCTCTCTGATTCTGGTGAGTGCCTTCTCTCCTACTGCTGCAGTGGGAGGCTTTGCCGGAGCCACGGTTAAGGATGCTATTCAGTATGGCGTTGCCAGAGGCATCTACTCCAACGATGCCGGAACCGGATATGGCATGATAGCTCATGCCAGCGCCATCACCGACCATCCTGTCCGTCAGTCGATCTGGGGCTTTGGCGAGGTATTTTTAGATACCATGATTATCTGCTCCATCACAGCCTTTACCATTATTCTGACAGGTTCCTATACTACCTCAGAGGCAACCTCCAGCACTCTGACCACCATAGCTTTTACCAGTGTCTATGGTCAGATTGGCGGACAGCTTACTGCCCTGGCCGTAACCATCCTCGCCTGGACCACAATCATTGGCATGTACTATACCTGTGAAAAATCAGTAAATTATGCTTTCGGCGATACTGCGGCTAATAAACACGTCATGCTGTTCTATAAGTTCTACTATATGATTCCCTGTGTGATTTTCTTTGATGTGCAGGCTGATATACTCTGGGCCCTGACTGATATTCTTTCGGCCGTTTACGTCGGCATCACCCTCTTTATCGTGGTGGCTAAACATAAAGAAATCTTCAGACTGTTTGATGATTTCTATCAGCGTTTTCTGCCTGCCCTAAAACGCGGAGAACATCCGGATATCGTCTCCTTTGACTGTAAAGAAAAAGATGGGGTGCGCTAAGATGCAACCAGCTGAGGACTTTCTGCGCAACCGCAAATTCATGGTGCTCGATGGCGCTTTTGCCACCGAGCTTGAACGCCTCGGACTGAATCTTAACGATCCGCTCTGGTCTGCACTGGCACTTATCGATAAAGATGAGCTTATCAAGCAGGTGCATACCGCTTATCTCAAAGCCGGTGCTGACATTATTACCACCTCAAGCTATCAGGCTTCAGTCAGGGGGTTTATGACCAAATGCCTTACGCAGGCTCAGGCCGAGGCCCTGATCATCAAATCGGTTAAGCTTGCTCAGGAAGCCAGAGATCGTTTTGTTTTATCTGAAGAATTTAAAAAATCCGGGCGCAGAAAACCGCTGGTGGCTGCGTCCCTTGGTCCTTATGGCGCCTATCTTGCCGATGGCTCTGAATATCGCGGAGGCTATCAGCTGAGTGCTGCTGAACTTAAAGACTTTCACGCTGAGCGCATTGCTATTTTAGCCAAAGCAGCTCCGGATCTCTTTGCCTTAGAGACGGTCCCGCAGCTGTCTGAAGCTCAGGCGGTAGCTGAAATTCTCAGGCAGCAGGCCCCGTCTGTGCCGCTCTGGATTGCCTTTGCCTGCAGAAATGATACCTGTATTGCTGATGGTACCAAGCTTAGCGCATGCGCCCGGGCGCTTAACGCTTACGACAACATCTTTGCACTCGGAGTTAACTGCACTTTACCGCAGTATATTGAGAATCTTGTCCGTGAGCTTAAAGCCAGTACCGATAAGCTCATCATAGTCTACCCAAATTCTGGAGAACGCTATGATCCAGAAACCAAAACCTGGCATGGTAACTCGGATGAGTTCAGCTCAAATATTCTCGCCTGGGCCTCAGCAGGAGCCAAGATCATTGGCGGCTGCTGCCGTACTACTCCGGAGCTGATTGCTAAACTTGAAGTGCTCTCTCACCAGAAATAATCTGTATAACAGATAAATAAAGCAGAATCAGCCTGGTCTGTCTGAGCCTTTGCAGCTGACGGCTGAAACTTTAGTCCCTGCAGTATTGTTTAATTACTCTAGGGAGCAATATTTCTTTAACTTTTAATAAAATTCTTGTCAAGTCTCTGCCTTTTACCAAAGAATTGTGCCCTGAAGCATGCTAGAATAAAGTGATTTTGGTTAATGGTTCAAACAGACTGTAAAGTTTAGAGAGGCTGGTCGTGAGTGTTTCTCAAAAATCGCTAATCTTGGCTATCTGCTTTACACTTATCGCAATAGTCCTCTACCGTCTTGCTGCTTATTTTGAGCAGCCGGTAGTGCGGGACTTTTCCCATCTGCCGACTTTGACAGGCAGCGGGCTGCATGGTTTAACCTTTGATAATCTCGGTCGGATTGAAAATATTCTGGTTTCAGAAGTTGTAACCTACGATGAAAGAAGAAAACTAGTTACCCTGAACAATTCTCATCTGGCCCATTTTGATTATAAAGAAGATGAGAAAACGACCAAAATTGGTAAATTATGGAATTTAACTGCAGATAAGGCTGTAATTTACACTGATAATAAAGCGGTACTGACTGGCAACGTCAAAGCTTATCCAGGTTTTAAAGATGCCCCTATCAAACGCATAGAAACAACTGAAGCTGAATATAATATGAAAACTAATCAGGTAACTTCCAGCGCAGAAGTTTATATCAAGGGACCAAACTGGGAAAACCGCGGCAAGGATTTTCAAGCCGATCTTTCCACCAATCAGATAACCTTTAAGGATCAGCCAAATGTCGTCTATTATCCAAACAAGCCTTAAACTTGCACTCTGCCTCAGCCTGTGCAATATAGTTTCCAGCTGGGCCTTATCCACAGATAAGGATCAGCCTATTCATATTGAATCTAAAGAACAGTTAGCTGATATGAAAGCTAATAAAGTGATTTTCTCCGGATCAGTCAAAGCGACCCAGGGCAGTATAGAACTGCTCGCAGAAAAGGCCGAGCTGACCCGGGATGCCTCAGGTGAGCTGAAGTCTGTACAGTGCTACGGTAAGCCGGTAACCTTTAAACAGGTTCAGGATAACGGCAAAACCATACGCTCTCAATCCTCTGTGCTTGAATATCTGCCTCTGCAGCATGAAGTTATCTTATCGGGCAAGGCCACCATCTGGCAGGATGGCTCGCATGTAGATGGTGAACGCATTGTCTACAATCTGAAGACCGAGAAAATGAAAGCATCCAACGCCAACACTCAGGATGGTCGCGTTCATAGTACCTTTATGCCCAGCGATTTCAACAAAAAGAAGAAATAGTTAACTATAGATTCTTTATGAAAAATCCAGAGGGATCGGCATCAACCCGCCATAATTGGGACAAACTGAAAAGTTCTAAAATCGGACGCCTCAGTGCGCGTGCGAATAAAACCCTCTCATCTAAAATTATCATCCCGGAAGAGTATTCGCTTAACATCACGACTCTGGCCTTTGTGCACAAACTGCTCGCACTGCAGAGTCAGTTTGCTGCTTTTGACCTGATTAAAGCCTTAGCGCTGGATCTGCTCAGAGCTGCTCAGCTCCTGCAGAAACCACATGTGATCGCTTTTTTAAATGAATATGATCTGCAGGCGGCCACTCTGGTGCCTGAGTTCGAACCACCGCTCGATGAATGGGATCTGTTGGGGCTCTGCTATCAGGCACTGGTCACCGAAGGCCTGCGCAATCAGCATGGGATTTACTATACGCCAAGCTCGATTGCCACAGATCTAACCTCCAAGCTTGATCTTCAGGAAGGTGATTTTCTTGACCCCTGCTGCGGCAGCGGATCGATTCTCTTAGCGGTCAAAACCAAAGATCCGCGTAAACTGATTGGCTTTGACACCGATCCCATTGCCGTCTTTATCGCTAAATGCAATCTGCTCCTGAAATACAAACGCAAGGCATTTACTCCGCGTATTTACTGCCTTGATTTTCTGAGCGAATCTATTGATAGCCTGCAGGATTTGCTAAAGACCAGGCTGTGCGCTGCAGCCACTAATCCACCCTGGGGCGCAGCATTGCACCCGACGGCTGAAGATGAACAGTATGCCAAAGAAAGCTTTGCCTTATTTTTTGTTAAAACTGCACAGCTTCTCCCGGAGGGAGCACAGCTGAACTTTCTCTTCCCTCAGGCTCTGGTCAATGTGACTGCCCACACCAATCTGCGCAGGTTTATCCTAGAGCACTGCAGCCTTACAAGCCTAACCACCTATGGCAAACTCTTCTCAGGAGTTACCACGACCTATATCGCGCTCTGTGCTCAAAAGAAAAGCTCAGACACTCCCGATTCGACACAGTTTGTCTATACCTCAGAACATTCAAGCGAACTCATAGATACCAGACATTTTGACCTGCTGCCAAACTACAGTTTCCTGCCGCTTAGCGATCTGGACGCCACCATTATTCAGAAGATGCAGGATCTTGGAAAATTATCTTTAAATAACAGTATATTTGCTCTGGGTATTGTGACCGGAGATAATCAGAGACGCCTGTTTAAAACACCTCAGGAGGGGCTTGAACCCATCCTGTCAGGTAAGGAGATCAAGCCTTTTGTTGCAGATCCTCCGCAGAACTATATCCATTATGAACGCGACAAACTGCAGCAGGTGGCCGCAGATACCATCTACCGGGCCCCAGCCAAGCTGATTTATAAATTTATCTCGTCAAATTTAGTCTTTGCCTATGACGACCGGCAAACCCTGGTCCTCAACAGCGCCAATGTGCTCATTCCGCAGGTGGAATCTCTCTCCATCTTCTCCATCTTAGGGCTGCTCAACAGTCAGGTCCTGCAGTTCTATTACCTAAAAACCTGCAATGAGGTCAAAATCCTAAAATCAAACCTCTGCCGTCTGCCGCTGCCGCAGCTCACAGCTGAACAGGATCTCAGGCTGACAACTCTGGTAAAACAGATTCTAGAAGGTCAGGATGCTGAGCTTAATGCACTAAATCAAACCATTTTCGAATTTTATAAGCTTACGGAAGATGAGCAGGCCTATCTGGTCAGCACCCTCAAGCCTAAAAAATAAGCCATCTAAACCAACAAGTTATTTAGCTTAAATCAGGCTTGCTGCCTTGAGCTGCCGCCTGACTAAATGAGCCAGTACTGAAGTTTCGTTAATAAGTTAACACTATATAAAATAAGCAGTTAAATTCAGCGGACGGCCGCTCTAACTTGCCTAAAACCTGACCTAGGCTAGATTTTAGCGAGAGATTCACCTCTCATACCACCCAAACAGGCCAGACTTAGCTATAATCTTTACAGAGAGAGACTTTCGCAACATGTGATGCGCTAAACTAGCTGAACTCTACCATTATTAGTAAAATTAACTTAGTATTCGGCTATGAGCCCTTATATAACTGCTTATAAGTCCACATAGATAAAGTTTTTTACAAATACTATTAATAAGTAAGCAGCTAAAGATAAGTGTTTTAGCTAAAATTTAAGATTATTGCTAGGATTACGAGGAGAACACTCCAGCCTTATTAAAGGCCGGAAGTGTAATAACAGGCATGAATGAATTACAAGTGCTGCATCTGCGCAAAACCTATAAAAATCGGCAGGTAGTTAAAGATGTGAGTCTTTCTGTCCAAAGCGGATCTATTGTAGGTTTGCTCGGCCCTAACGGCGCAGGCAAAACCACCTCGTTCTATATGATTGTCGGAATTATTTCGACAGAAAATGGACAGGTTTTACTCAATGGTGAGGATATCACCAACCTGCCTATCCATAAGCGCGCCCAGGCAGGTCTTGGCTATCTGCCTCAGGAAAATTCCATTTTCCGCAAACTCACGGTTTATCAGAATCTCATGGGGGTAGTGGAGTTACTCCCTAAGCTCAACCAGATTGACAGAGAGCATCGTGTAGAAGAGCTCATGGAGGAATTTGGCGTAACTCACCTGAAAAACAATTTAGGTATGTCACTGTCAGGCGGTGAACGCAGGCGGGTAGAAATTGCCCGGGCTCTGGCCGCAAATCCTAAGTTTATCCTGTTAGATGAACCGTTTGCTGGAGTTGACCCTATCTCCGTTGGTGAAATCAAGCAGATTATTCAGCACCTCCGTCAGCATGACATCGGGGTTTTGATCACCGATCATAACGTACGTGAAACTTTAGACGTCTGTGAGCGGGCTTATATTGTCAACGCAGGAGAACTTATCTGTGAAGGCACACCTGAGGTAGTATTAAATGACGAAAAGGTGAAAAAAGTCTATTTAGGTGATGATTTTTCATTGTAAAATTTAAAACTAGCTACTCTCTCGCTTGAAGGAGGGCAGCTAAACATAACAGGTTTATAGCATCGCCGAGATTGATCAGAATAAGGAGGAGTCATGGCTATAATCAGAAACAGCTTGCAACTGCGCACAACGCAGAACCTGGCAATGACTCCACAGCTCCAGCAGGCCATCAAGTTACTTCAGCTGTCCAGTTTAGAGCTTGAGCAGGAAATTCAGGAAATTGTTGACCAAAATCCCCTGTTAGAGATCGACGATTCACAGCGTAATCCCCGTGAACAATCCTTAGATGACATGGTCGAATTACGCAACAGTAAAGAGCAGGGAGGAGATCATTACGATATCTTTGATAATGATGCTTCGATTACTCCCGGCGAGATTGGCGGCGAAGAGAGCCGCAATCAAATCTCTGACAATGCCCCAGATCCGGTGATCCCGGAGAAAGATCAATACAGCGCCGGTCTGCGCAAAAAAGGTTTATCCATCGACAATGATGATATTTATGAAGGTGAGACCACCGAAACCATTCAGGATCATCTGTTATGGCAGCTGGATTTATCACCGATCACCGGCTGTGATCGGCTTATCGGTGAAACCATTATTGATGCGGTCGACGATTCCGGTTATCTGACCGAACCTCTCGAGAACATTCTCAGCACAGTGCAGCAGAGTTATCCTGAGACCACTCTTGATGAACTGATGCCGGTACTCAAGCTGATTCAGCATTATGATCCGGTGGGGGTATGTTCCCGCACCGTACAGGAATGCCTGACTATCCAGCTTGACAGTTTGACTACTGAGGATCCTAATTTAGATTTAGCTAAATCCATTGTCAAAGATCATTTTAAATTACTGACAAACCGCGACTTTCGCTCTCTCTGCCAGAAATTAGCCATCAAGGAACAGGTCCTCAAGGGAGCACTGGATCTTATTACTTCCTTAAATCCGCGCCCTGGTCATTTCGCCATCAAGGAAAAATCTGACTTTATTATTCCTGATGTGATTGTGAAAAAGACTGATGCAGGCTTTGAAGTACAGCTCAACCCTGACTGCATGCCAAACGTGCGTCTCAATGAACGTTATCGTCAGATGGCAAGTCTAGCTCAGACTGAAAGAGACAAACAGTTTTTTAAGTCCAATCTGCAGGAAGCCAACTGGTTTTTACAGAGTCTTGATAAAAGAAATGATACCCTGCTGAAGGTGGCCCGCTGTATTGTTGAACATCAGACCGAATTCATGGAGCAGGGAGAAATAGCTCTGCATCCCATGGTGCTCAATGACATCGCTACGGAAATTGAGATGCATGAATCGACGATTTCACGCGTTACCACAGAAAAATACATGCATACGCCTAAGGGCACCTATGAGCTCAAATACTTCTTCTCCTCATCAGTCAACACCGATGACGGCGGAGCTGCATCATCTACTGCCATTCGCGCCAGAATTAAAGAACTGTTAGCAAATGAAAATCCACGCAAGCCGCTCTCCGATGCCTCCATTGCAGACAGCCTCAAGGCTGACGGCATTATGGTCGCACGCCGTACCGTGGCTAAATATCGTGAATCCTTAGGCATTGCCTCCTCATCTCAGCGCAAGAGACTTATCTAAGCACAAAAAACGGACTTAAGCAGCTTAAGTCCGTTTCCTTATGGCTTCTGAAAGAAGCTTATTCTGGCTTGTAACCGTTGAAGTCTACTTCAACCTTCATGGTCTTTGGATCAAGGGCAGCCTGCATGGCTTCTACGCACTTGTCACCAGTGAAGGAGGCTGAAAGTAATGGAGTAGGATCAATCAAACCGCGATCCAAAGCGCCAATCACGGCACCGAACTCTTCATAGAAGCGGAACACTGAATGCCACTTCAGGCCTTTCACTGCGAATGGGCCTAAATCCTTTGGCTCATGCCCCAGACCATACATACCAACCTGTGAAATCACACCAGTAGGACGTACGATCTTCATCAGCTGTACTGCAGCAAAGCCGTTACCGGTAGCTTCGATACCGCAGTCAAATGAACCCTTGTGCTCAGCCCACTTGTCCATCTGCTCAGGATGGTCTTTTGAATTGCAGATTGCATCAGCACCCATCTTTAAAGCAGTCTCGAGTGGTTCCTGACGAATATCGATCACGGTTACGCTGTTAGCACCTACAGTCTTAGCAGCAGCTGCGCATAAGCAGCCGATTGGACCGGCACCCATCACGGCTACATCCTTGCCGATAATATTGCCTAAAGCGTTAACACCGCTGTAAGCAATACCTAAAGGCTCAGCAAAGGCACCGACACATGGTTTGAGATTGTGCACTACACCGCACTGTACTTCATGTACAGACACATATTCGGCAAATAAGCCGGTAGTGTGTGGGAACAGAGCAGCAGAACCTAAATGCTGCACGTGCTCACAATAGGTGTACATATGGTGCTTGCAGTAATAGCAGTCAAAGCAAGGACGAGCTGGACGTAACACCACCAGATCACCTTTTTTAACCTTGGTAACTTCAGAACCGACTTCTTCAACAATACCGCAGCCTTCGTGACCGATAACAATTGGCTCACGCACTACGATGGCAGTACCAATACCACCTTCTTTGTAATAGTGCTGATCAGAGCCGCAGATACCGGCAGCGAGCATTTTTACCACAACTTCATGCGGATCTTTAATCTTAGCATCTGGAATATCTTCCCAGCGTAGGTCTTCTTTCTTATGTAATACAACAGCTTTCATGCATACAACGACAGCTTCTAACTGTCGCCTCCGTTAATAGTTTCGAGTTAAGCAAAAGGCAAATAACACTAAGATTAAATCTGCATAGAAAAAATCAACTGCAGTCATCATTAGGTTGAGCTTTATTGTAGCGTATAGAATCCGCTCTCATCTTGTAGATAAGATGATCTATAAAAATTTGATACCTAGATCAAAATAACGCGACCAACAATATTATTGATCTTGTATACTAGTATGTGATCGCATACAAAAAGACAACGTATTACTTCTTGAGAGCAGCTAAAGAACGATGTCTCACTCTGATCTGACAGCCACGTTTTTTATAGCGATCTGCTAAAGACTGAGCAATATAGACGCTGCGGTGAAAACCACCTGTGCAGCCAACCGCAATGGTCAAATAGCTGCGATTGCTTTTCTCCATCATGGGCAGATTGACACGCAGCAAATCATCTAATTGATTTATATAATTTTCTACTTCGGGATATTTTTTAAAGAATTCCTTAATCGGCTCATCTAAACCGTTATAGGGACGCAGGGCTTTAACCCAGTAGGGATTAGGCAGAAAACGCGAATCAAACACAAAGTCCGCATCCTTAGCTACTCCGTCCTTAAAGCCGAATGACTCAAAAATCATAATCAGTTTCTTGTCCGGGTTTCCCTGCACTGCGGTAATAACCTGAGCTGAGAGATCATGAATAGACAGAGAGCTTGAATCGATCCGCAAATCTGCCACGGAAGAAATTTTAGATAAAATTCTGGCCTCTTTGACAATCGCTTCATCCAGCGATAAGGCACTCTTGGAAAGAGGATGAAGGCGTCTGGTTTCTGAATAGCGTTTAACCAGAACATAATCTTCCGCATCAATAAAGATAATCGTGCTCTTGATGTGGGGATCCTTTTTAGTAGTTATATAAAGATCGGCTAAATCCTGAAGATTATTAGGTATATTGCGGATATCTATGGATACGGCAAGCTTAGGGTACCTGTCCTTAGCATATTCAATCAGCTTGCGTAAAAATATAACTGGCAGATTATCAATACAATAAAAGCCAAGATCTTCAAGAGAATGTAACGCTACAGATTTGCCGGATCCGGATCTGCCTGAGATGATGACCAGTTCAACATTTACCGCCATACTCAGCTCCTTTAAGTATTTTGCGTGCTGCTTTTGCGATTCTCATCGAGCAGTTGATCAATTTTTTCGATAATAAGATGGATTTTGGTTGGTTCATTGCGCGACAGACGCAACGAATTTAAAAGATCCTGATTGGCTAAGGTAGCCGTTACGTCCCGCAGCAGGCGTTCTATCTCTTCATAGTCCTCCTCGGGAGAGACAAATAAGGTATATGCAATATCAATATATTGAGGATCTGAATCGATGGAATTAAAAGGAATCGGCTTATCCAGGATACTCAATATTCCCTTTGATTTACCAATCTTTTTAATTAAAGCATGGGGAATGGCAATGCCTGTAAAGAAAACTGTACTTCCTTCAGTCTCTCTTGTATTTAAAGCATCAATCAAAATCTGAGGCTCAACTTTCAGTTCAGTACTAGCCTGTTCACAAATCTCTTCAAACAGACGCTTGCGGCTGTAACAAAACAAAGGAGAGAGAATCATCGTATCGGGAAGAACTTTCATAAACTATACTCCTTAATCTCTCTCAAAAACTTTCTATTCTGACAAGAAACCCCGCTGTTTTGCGGGGCCTTTCTCTAAGAAAAACTGTCTTAGTCTTTAAGTTTTTCTTTGTATTTTACTAACTGACGATCAACTTTATCAATCAAAGCATCAATGGCTGCATACATGCTCTCGGCTTCAGCTTCAGCATGTAAATTGTCTCCCGGCACAGCTAAATCTGCTTTGGCTTTTTGTGATAATTTATCCACAGTTAAGGTTACAGAAATAGAAGTAATGAGGTCTCCTTTGCGTTCAAGTTTTTTGAATTTATCGTTAACGTAGTCTTTTAAAGCATCGGTTAACTTAAGCCCTACGCCTTGTGTGTTTATTTGCATATGAACGTCCTTAATCCATTTCATGGATATACTAGTTAAGCTAAAGCTCGCCTTCTTAATATATTAAGATTTTGTATTTTAATCATGTGCATAGATCAAAGTTTTAAGATAAAAACTTGTAAAAACTCCGGCTTGCACTTGTCTTGATAGCTTCTCTTCCTGCCTAAAAGACTGCCTTAAACCTAAACAACAGCTCAAGAGGCTATCTCGCACCTTATCAAAACTTAAATATTTTCTTTAGAAAACAAATAAATAATTTTGAACCCTCGAAATATTATGATTATTTGCGATGCTCTAGGGGCAATGCCGATGCGCCATCTTTATCGACAATTAAATCCTTTATCTTATTAAGACTCTGGCTTTCAATCTGACGCACTCTTTCTACGGAAATCTTTAACTCGTCAGCTAATTCCTGCAGCGTGGCTTTATTCTCATCCAGCCAGCGTCTTTGAATAATATGCCTGGCTCTCTCATCCAGTTCCTTTAAAGCTTTGGATAATCTGTCTAACTCATAGGACTTATAATCCCTATTTTCATAGCTTTGAGCAAAATCAGATCCTTCATCCTCTAGATAGGCAGACGGAGCAAAGGCTGTACTTAACTTGCTTTCCTCTTTGGCATCGTTTGCATCCACATCAAAGCCGATATCCTGACCCGCAAGACGGGTTTCCATTTCGGCAACATCTTTGACAGTTACATCAAGGTCATTTGCAAGCTGCGCACGTTCACTTTCTGTAAACCAGCCTAAGTGCTTTTTATTCTGTCTGAGTTTGAAGAATAGTTTACGCTGCGCCTTGGTCGTAGCCACCTTGACCATACGCCAGTTTCTTATCACATAATCGTGAATTTCAGATTTGATCCAATGCACCGCGAATGCGGCCAGGCGGCCGCCGACATCCGGATCAAAATGCTTAACCGCCTTCATCAGGCCAATGTTGCCTTCCTGAATTAAATCCGCCAGAGGCAATCCATAGCCCATATAGCCGCGGGCAATACTCACCACCAGACGTAGATGAGACAGCACCAGCTTTCTGGCTGCATCCAGATCTCCATAATCACGCAGTCTTTTGGCCAGCGCCCTTTCGTCTTCAATCTCCAGCATCGGCACCTGGCCTATAGCCTGGATATAGCTCTCGAGATTGCCTACCGGTGCAGGCATCATCTCGTGACTTACCGTCTGGGTCTGTTTATTGTTTTCGTCTGTCATTAGTTAATCCACAGGATGAGACTATTCGTCGATCAAAGCATCCACAAAGGTATCTACCTTGAATGTTCTTAAATCTTCGGCATGCTCACCTATTCCTACATATCTAACAGGAATTTTAAATTTATCCGCTAGTGCAAAAACCACTCCGCCTTTAGCTGAACCATCAAGCTTGGTTATACACAAACCTGTCACCGCGACAGCCTCTGAAAACAGTTTTGTCTGTGAGACTGCATTCTGACCTGTGGTTGCATCTAGCACTAACATAACTTCATCGGGTACTGTTTCATCGATTTTCTTCATGACCCGCACGATTTTCTTTAATTCTTCCATTAAGTGATCTTTATTCTGTAATCTTCCTGCCGTATCACAGATGAGTACATCATAAGATCGTGCTTGAGCTGATTTTAGAGCATCAAAAATTACGGATGCACTATCTGAACCGCTTTCCTGAGCAATCACGGGAACGTTGGCCCGCTCTCCCCAGGCTTTGAGCTGTTCTACAGCTGCTGCACGGAAAGTATCTCCGGCAGCCAGCATCACCTTTAAATTCTGCGCCTGATACTTTTGCACCAGTTTGCCAATAGTGGTGGTTTTGCCTGCACCGTTTACACCGACCATAAGGATCACATAGGGACGCTGATCTCTTTTTTCAATTTCCAACGGAATTTCGCAGGGTTTAAGAATACCTTTGAGAATACTCTTCAAATTTTCTTTTAAAGCTCCGGCATCATGTAATTCTCTGATTTTTGACTCATTGCGTAATTTTTCGATAACCTCATTGGTTGTCTCAACACCTAAATCGGCTGTCAGCAAGGCTGTCTCTAAATCTTCGTATAACTCTTCACTGATCTGTTTACCTTTGATTAAAGCCTCAAGTCCAAAAGATATATTCTGTCTGGTTTTCTTAAGTCTCTCAAAAAAAGATTTCTTCTCCTGAACCTGTGTATCTGCAGCTGCCTCAGCCTTCTCTGCAGTCTCCTGTACAGCATCCTGAGCTGCTGCAGATCCTGTATTAAGCTGCTCTGCCGCTTCTGTCTCTTTACTTTGAGCTGGTTTATTTTCAGCCTGCTGCAGCTGTTCAGAGGCAGTTTGTTCTGTTGCCTCTGTTTTCTCTTCTACACTTTCTGTGACAGGCTCAGCTTTAGTCACAGCAGTTTCGGTCTCCCGTTTAAGCTCTGCCGCAGCCTGCTTTTTCTGCACTTTTGGCTTTTGAGCCTGTTCAAAGTTCTGCTTTAAATCTGGCAGAGATGATTGCTGTACCTTAGTTTTATCAGTCTCAGTCTTGGCAACCTGTTCAGATAATTGTGCGGTATCTGCCTTGTTTACCTCAGGCAGCTGCTGAACTGAAGGCTCTTGTTTAACTGTTTCTGCAGCCTGTTTAGCAGGTTTAACTGCAGCCTCGGAAACTGTCGTTGATTGTTGCTGTCTGTCAGCTGCGCTCTTATCAGCTGCCGCGGTACTGCTCTTATCAGACTCTGCTGCTGCCTGAGCTAAAGGCTCTGTCTCAGACTGTGCAATCTTTTTTGCTTGAGTTTCAGTGCTGCTCGACTTATATTCTGTCTCTGCTACAGCATGTACCACTGGTTCTTTGACTGTATCAGGCTCAGCTGCAGCTTTTGTGTCAGTGCTATCAGCTGTCTTGACTGTTTCATCAGGCAAAGACTCTTGTTTAGAAGCTATCGCCTGTTCAGCCTCTGCCCCTGCGTTTAACTTCGCAGCTTCATCTTTACTTTCAGCAGCATCTGTCTTTTGAATTAAGTTTTCCTCTAAAGGTTTAGTGCTTTGAGCCTGTTCCTGCTCATTCTTTAACTCACTATTTTGCTGCGAAGCTTGCTGCTCCTCTGTGGTGGTCTTTTTGTTTCTTCTGAAAAAAGAAAATATCCCCATAAACTGTGGTCTCCATTCGAGCTTATGCTGCTCTTAAAGCTAGCAGTAATTCTGCAAATTTTTAATTTTTTTTAATTGATTTATAATTATACCGATAAAATGCCTATCCTTTCACCTCAAATTTTCAAGGAAGTATCTTGAGTAAAAAAGCACATACTGTCCGCATTATTGCCGGTAAATATAAACATAAAAATCTTCCCGTGTTAGACCTTGCAGGTCTACGTCCTACTCCAGATCTTGTACGTGAAACTATCTTTAACTGGCTTGGCAGTCAGATTGAGAATGCCTGTGTGCTGGATTTGTTCGCAGGCTCCGGTGTCTTAGGTTTTGAAGCTATTTCAAGGGGAGCTAAACAGTTATATTCAATTGAAAAAAATCCTCAGGCCGCAGCTAATCTCAGGGAGCTTGCCTCTCAATTCAGCGAACCCGTTTTGGTTATCAATCAAAATGCTGAGGAATTTTTACTGCAGGCTACAGGACCTTTTGACCTGGTTTTTCTTGATCCGCCCTATGCTAGCGATCTGCTCACTAAATGCCTACCTTTGCTCCTGCAGCGAAATCTGCTCAAAGATAGCTCTTTATTGTATGTTGAAATGCAAGCTAGCAATCATATTGTGGTGCCAGGCTATCAGATTATTCGGGAGCTTACTCAAGGTCAGGTTAAATATGCCCTCTGGCAGAAAAATGCTCTCTGGTAGATTTTCTGCTTATATTCAATTGAGTTAATCTAAAAGAAAAGCCACCTTGCGGTGGCTTTCAAACTCTCTTAGCGGTTACTTGGCTCTGCGCTTGGCAATATCGACAACCTTCAATCTTGCCATTGCATCAGCCAGTTTAGCCAGGGCCTGAGTATAATCCATATCTCCTGAATTATGCTTATCCACAGCTTCCTTAGCTTCACGCATAGCTTCTTGAGCTTTTGCTTCATCGATATCATCAGCTCTTAAAGCTGTATCAGCCAGAATAGTAACTGCGCTAGGCTGAACCTCTAAGATTCCGCCAGCCAGGTAGATTTGATCTTCCTTGTCTTCTTGATCTATCAGAGTGACCATACCAGTTTTAATTGGTGTCAGCAAAGGAGTATGACCATAACGGATACCCAGCTCACCTTCCGAACCTGTCACTCGAACAGACTTAACAAGACCTGAATATAGCTTGCCTACTCCGCTTACTACATCCAGATGGAATGCAATACCTTCCATGTATTACACCTCCTCTACCTTATAATTTCTTAGCTTTATCTACAGCCTCATCAATGGTTCCAACCATATAGAATGCCTGTTCTGGCAGGTTGTCATAATCACCATTGATAATTCCCTTAAAGCCGCGAATAGTTTCCTTAAGAGGTACAAATGCACCAGGTGTACCAGTAAATACTTCAGCCACAGAGAACGGTTGAGACAGGAAACGCTCAATCTTTCTGGCTCTGGCTACAGCTAACTTATCATCTTCTGAAAGTTCATCCATACCTAAAATAGCAATGATGTCCTTCAGTTCCTGATAACGCTGTAACACTGACTGCACGCCACGTGCTACTTCATAGTGTTCTTTACCAACTACGAATGGATCAAGCTGACGTGAAGTAGAAGCCAATGGATCCACAGCAGGGTAAATACCTAAGGATGCAATCTGTCTTGACAACACGATGGTAGCATCCAAGTGTGCGAACGTGGTTGCTGGAGAAGGATCGGTCAAATCGTCAGCAGGCACATACACAGCCTGAATAGAAGTAATTGATCCTTTCTGAGTCGAAGCAATACGCTCCTGCAGAGCACCCATTTCCTCAGCCAAAGTTGGCTGATAACCCACAGCGGAAGGCATACGACCTAACAGAGCAGATACTTCCGTACCAGCCAAGGTATAACGGTAAATGTTATCGATGAATAACAACACGTCCAAACCTTCATTACGGAATTTCTCTGCAACCGTCAGACCTGTTAAAGCCACACGTAAACGGTTCCCTGGAGGCTCATTCATCTGACCATAGATCATCGATACCTTATCGATAACCTTTGATTCTTCCATTTCATGGTAGAAGTCGTTACCTTCACGGGTACGCTCGCCTACACCAGTAAATACAGACAAACCTGAGTGAGCTTTAGCGATATTGTTAATCAGCTCCATCATGTTAACTGTCTTACCTACACCAGCACCGCCGAACAGTCCGACTTTACCGCCTTTAGCGAATGGGCAAATCAGATCCATAACCTTAATACCTGTTTCCAGAATCTCGGTTGTAGAAGACTGTTCTGCATAAGTAGGAGCTGCACGATGAATTTCCCATTCTTCCTTTTGGCCGATTGGTCCTCTTTCATCCACAGGCTGACCTAACACATTCATAATTCTGCCTAAAGTCTCACGACCTACTGGCACCTTAATACCTGAACCAGTATTCACAGCAGTCAGTCCACGACTTAAGCCATCTGAAGTACCCATGGCAATGCAGCGTACAATACCGCCGCCAATCTGCTGCTGTACTTCTAGAATTAAATCCGGACGTGCTTTGCCATCGCCTTTAACTTCCAGCGCATCATATAGTTCCGGAATATGGCTTTCCGGAAATTCAACGTCAACCACAGCGCCGATGATCTGAACAATTGTTCCTTTTTCACCAGCACGATTTGAAGTTTCAGCCATCTCTTTTTCCCCTTTTCCTAAACAGCAGCTGCACCGGATACAATGTCGTTAAGTTCCATTGTAATGCCTGCTTGTCGAGCCTTATTGTATTCAAGCTGCAAATCTGCAACTAACGATTGAGCATTATCTGTTGCTGACTTCATTGCTACCATTCGAGCTGCCTGCTCGGAAGCTAGATTTTCTAGTACAGCCTGATAAACCATCTGTTGAATGTAACGATCCAAAAGAACCTTCAAAATTGCCTCTGGATCTGGTTCATACAGATAATCCCAATGATGTTTGGTTTCTTCGCCATCAGTTTTTGGTAATGGCAGTAAACGTTCGATCTGTGGAATTTGCACCATCGTATTTTTAAACTTGTTGAAAGCGACGTAAAGTTCGTCAATTTCCTCGTTTAAAAACTGATCAGTCATAACCTTGATAGCACCAACTAGTTTTTCTGGTTCTGGATTATCACCAAAACTACAATGCTGGGCCACAATAGGTACGTTGATCCGGCTGAAATATCCACTTGCTTTTGAACCCAACAAAGCAATTTTGACACCAACGTTATGATCTTTATACTCATTGAGTTTTTTCAGGACCTGCCTAAACAAGTTAATATTTAAGCCACCGCACAGACCACGATCAGTCGAAATAATCACAAGTCCTACATTCTTAACTGGTCGATTAACCATGTAAGGATGACGGAATTCACTATGACTGGCCGCAATATGTCCGATGATGTCATGTAAACCACTTGAGTATGGACGAGACTGACTCATCTTGTCCTGAGCCCTTCTCATCTTGGACGCAGCTACCATCTGCATGGCACTAGTGATCTTCTGAGTGTTTTGCACACTCGCGATCTTAGTTCTAATTTCCTTTGCTCCGGCCATTCAAGAGCTCCTATCAGTAAGTCTGGGTAGATTTAAACTCGGTAATTAAGTCAGATAGTTTCTTAACTACATCATCGTTGTATACCGGATTATCATCGATACCCTTCATCAGATCATCATATTTCTGATGAGCATAGTTCAATAAAGCAGATTCAAAACTTGCAACTTTATTGATTTCTACATCCTCAAGGAAGCCTCTTTCTGCAGCGAAAATCACTAACGACTGTTCTGCTACAGACATTGCCGCATACTGATTCTGCTTCATCAGCTCGGTAACTTTCTGTCCATGATTAAGCTGTTTACGAGTTGCTTCATCAAGGTCGGAAGAGAACTGTGCGAAAGCAGCTAATTCACGATACTGAGCTAAGGCTGTACGAATACCACCAGACAATTTCTTCATAATCTTGGTCTGAGCTGCACCACCTACACGGGATACAGAAATACCAGGATCTACAGCAGGACGAACACCAGAGTTAAATAAGCTCGTAGTTAAGAAGATCTGACCGTCTGTAATTGAAATAACATTGGTAGGAATAAACGCTGACACGTCACCAGCCTGAGTTTCAATAATTGGTAAGGCTGTGAGTGATCCTGTCTTGCCCTTAATCTTGCCGCCACTCTTTGCTTCTAAGTATTCTGCGTTTACACGAGAAGCTCTCTCGAGCAGACGGGAATGCAAATAGAACACGTCACCTGGGTAAGCTTCACGCCCTGGTGGACGACGTAACAACAGAGAAATCTGACGATATGCTACAGCGTGTTTTGACAGATCATCATAAATAATGAGAGCATCTTCACCCTGATCCATGAAATATTCACCCATTGCGCATCCAGCGTATGGAGCAATATATTGCAGAGCAGCAGTATCAGAAGCAGAAGCTACCACAACAATGGTATTGTCTAAGGCACCTTCCTCGTCAAGCTTTCTTACTACTGAAGCAATGGTTGAAGCCTTCTGTCCAATGGCTACATAAATACATCTGACACCATATTTCTTTTGGTTAATAATGGTATCAATTGCTAAGGCAGTCTTACCTACCTGACGGTCACCAATGATTAACTCACGCTGTCCTCTACCAATAGGGATCATGGAATCAACGGCTTTGTAACCAGTCTGAATAGGCTGAGACACACCCTGACGTGCAATTACGCCTGGAGCAATTTTCTCAACTGGATAGAAAATTTCTTCTGCGATAGGGCCCTTACCATCAATTGGCTGACCAAGGGTATTCACCACGCGGCCTAGCAAAGAATTTCCGACAGGAACCTGTAAAATTCTTCCTGTGCTGTGGACCTTCATGCCTTCAGAAAGATCTGCATATGGACCTAAGACAATAGCACCAACAGAATCGCGCTCTAAGTTCAACGCCATTCCATACAGGTTATTGCCAAAATCTAGCATTTCGCCTGACATTACATTAGTAAGTCCATGAATACGCACAATACCATCATTAACAGCAACAATGGTACCCTCATCACGGGCTTCAGTTTCAACTTTGAAATGCTCAATTCTCTGTTTGATGAGATTGGCAATTTCTGTGGAATTAAGTTGCATTATTACTCCTCTTTACGATTTGAGGGCTGTGGACAGCGCATTTAAGCTGTTTTTAAAACTTGCATCTATAACTTCATCACCTATCTTCAGTACTACTCCTCCTATGATCGAAGGATCTACCGACTTGTTCAGGATGATTTTGCAGCCATACTTATCTGCAAGTTTTTGCTTTAATACTTCAGTTTCGTCGTCTTTGATCTCACGAGCTGAAACGAATTGAACGGTCAAAACTTTGTCATGCTTTTGGCGCATTTTGACGAACTCACTGTAAATTTCAGGGAGCACTTCAAATCGGTTATTTTCAGCAATAACCCGCACAAAATTCATTCCATTTTCATCTAGCAAATCTTTCAAAAGCAAAATTAGGTTATCCGCAGCAATTTGAGTATTGGCTGCAGTTTTAAGTTTGGTAATGAAATATTCGTTTTTACACGCTTCTGCCATTAAACCAAGCATATCCTGCCATTTGTCTAGAGCATCATGCTCACAAGCCAACGCAAATACAGCCTCTGCATATGGTCTTGCAATAGTCAAATTTTCTGCCATTTCAAAACCCCGCTATAGACTACCTAATACTTGCTTGAGTGCAGCTTTATCAGAATTGATATCAGCTTTCTCATTTAAGATTTTTTCAGCTCCAGCAACAGCTAAAGAAATAACCTCAGATCTAAGTTCTTCTCTAGCTTTATTTCTTTCTGCTTCGATTTCAACCTTAGCTCTTTCTAAGATCTTCTGCTTTTCTTCATTAGCTTCTACAGTAGCTTTATCAATTATTGCAGCGCGCTGTTTATTCGCCTCTTCAATAATCTGCTGAGCTTCTGTTTTGGCTTTCTGCAGAGTTTCTTTAGCACCAGCTGTTGCTAGTTCAAGATTCTTTTTTGCCTTTTCGGCTGCGGACAGACCATCAGCAATTTCTTTCTGTCTTTTCTCCAATGCATTAAGCAGTGGCGGCCATACATATTTCATACATATGTAAGCAAAGATCAAGAAAGCAACGGCCTGACCTACAAATGTGGCATTAATTTCCAAAGTTGAATTCCTCCCTTACAAAAGGTTAATTCGACTTTAGCCAGCAACGGCAAACATTACGTACATACCTAAACCGACACCGATCATAGGAATAGCGTCAACCAGACCCATTACAATGAAGAATTGTGTACGCAGTAAAGGCAGAAGATCTGGCTGTCTTGCCGAGCCTTCGATAAACTTGCCACCCAAAATACCGATGCCAATAGCACCACCAATAGCAGCTAATCCCATCATAAGACCTGCAGCCAAATAAAGCATGGAAGCTTCCATATTATTTCTCCTTGTTATTTAGAAAAAAACCTATTCTTCTTCACTAGCCATCGACAGATATACAATTGTCAAGACCATAAAAATGAATGCCTGCAATGTTACGATTAAAATGTGGAACAATGCCCATGGCACATTGAGTACCCACTGAATCCACCATAAAGGCAACAATGCGATTAAGATAAAAATCATTTCTCCGGCATACATATTGCCAAAGAGTCGCAAGCCTAATGAAATAGGCTTTGACAGCAGAGATACACCTTCTAGAACAAAATTCACAGGAATAAATGCCCAGTGATTGAATGGATGCATGGTGATACTCTTGAGGAAGCCCATCACACCAACATTCTTAAATGAGAAGGCAAAGATTAAGAAAAATACGCCTACAGCCATAGACAAGGTAATGTTTGCGTCCGCAGACGGCACTACTCTTAAGTAAGGCACACCCAAAGCCTTGGCGGCTTCTGGAAGTAAATCAATTGGCAACAGATCCATTAGGTTCATTAAGAAAATCCACATGAACACTGTTAAAGACAGAGGTGCAATCAATTCACTCTTACGCTTAAAGATACCTGTAACTGTGTTGTGCACAAATTCAAAAATCATCTCAAGGAAGCATTGAAGTTTTGTTGGAACACCACTGGTGGTTTTCTTTGCAGCATAGCGGAAAAGGAAAATAAAGATACAACCTAGAATTACGGTAAAACCTAAAGAATCTAAGTTAAGAGTATAAGGATTAACTATTTGTGATTCTTTTGCTTCGGGATGAACACCTATACAGGTACCATGACCCAGGTCCGAAAATTTACACTGTTCAAAGCCGACTTTTTGTAAACACTGATGTGCTTCCTCACCAGAGCTAAGACAGGATTCAAAACCTGCTAGATCATTAGGCTTAACACTATCTACAATTGAAAAATCTCTTAAATCAACTTGAAGAAAATGTAAGTGATGAGAAATATACTCTTGAGAATGACTCTCTGACATAAACTCTGCATCCTTTTGATTGTGGTTAATCTTTATAAGCTAAGCTGGAAAACCAGATTAACTAGATTTATTACAACTAATTCAACTTACCCAAGTTATGTTCTCGGTTTACCTTTGACTGCATAAGGCTTAAATCAAAGCCATAATGTCTTACCTAAACTCCAAAGGTATATAAGATAGAGTTGTTCTCCCTTTATAAAATCCAAATAGTTACTCTGCTTCAAAAAAATGAGACATAGCACACATTGGCTTATACATCAGGGCTTTTAAGATATAGCACTATTTTCGATAAAATGGCAAAACAAAATGCAAATATGATAACTACCTTATAAAATTGAGTAAATTTTAGTAAAAATCCAAGAATGAGTATAATTAGAGAATATTTGAAGAATAATGCGATAATAGCATCATAAACGACCAGTGCTGTCGTTAATTGAGAATCCTTACGCCGTGTGGCATAATAGGTATAGACCAATTCAGGAATCAGATAGGCCAAAAATCCCGATACAGCCGATAAAACCATATCTAAAATATTCTTATCCTTATAAAAGGCATAGATAAGAACTATCACTAAAAATAAACAAAAGCACTTAAACTGCCACACTAGCGGTCGCTTAAGTACTTCATATATTTTCGTATTTATCACTTAATTAGATTCCAAAAATTTCTTTTATTTGATCTAACTCTTCTTTAGATTTAAATACGATAGTAATTTTACCTTTATCTTCAGTTTTAGCAGATATTTTACATTTTAAGCCATTTAATTTATCATTAAGGTTTTGCTCTAAATTTACAATAGACTCAGGAGTCTCAGAAGGATTAGGCTTAGGCAGAGGTGTATTACCCTTTTCAGACTTGATGCTTTTTATCAGATCCTCAGTTTGTCTGACTGAAAGTTCTTTATCAGAAACATATTCAGCAGCTTTAAGCTGTGTTTCCTCATCTTCAAGACCAAGCAGGACCTTAGCATGTCCTAAATCTATTTTTTTAGCTAATAACAAATCTTTAACGCCTTGACTTAAATCATTTAAGCGTAACAGATTAGTAATTGTGCTGCGTGATTTACCTAAGGTTTTTGCCAGTTCCTCATGGGTCATATCACATTCATCCATCATCTGCAGCAATGCATTTGACTGCTCTAAAGGATTTAAATCCTCTCTCTGAATGTTTTCGATTAAAGCCAAAGCATAGGCATTGTTTTCCAGAACATCTCGTACCATGCAAGGTATTTCAGTCAGTCCTGCTATCTTGCAGGCTCTAAATCTCCTCTCACCACAGATAATTTCAAATTTATTATCATCTGCAGCTTTGACAAGCAGCGGTTCTATCAAACCATTTTCCTTAATGGAATTGGCTAGTTCTTCTAAGGTATCTTGATCAAAATTCTGTCTTGGTTGGTATTTAGATGCAATTAAATCATCAATTGCAACCATAACAATATTTTCACTTGAAATTGAATAGCTAGACCTTACCGGCATTGCATCTGGAATAGCAGTATTTTCTTGTTCTTCAATATTTTTTTTACGAGATGCATTCTGACTTAGCAATGCATCTAATCCACGTCCTAAACCAGCCATATTGATTCCTTAACGTTATTTATTATCGTTATCTTTTTCAATAACTTCAGCTGCCAATGATAAATAAGCTTTTGAACCAACTGAAGATTTATCATAATACATTGCAGGCTGACCAAAACTAGGTGCTTCTGCTAAACGGACATTTCTTGGAATAATGGTCTTATAAACTAAATCACCAAAGCTTTTTTGCAGTTCTGAGGATACATCAGATGATAATCTATTTCTGCTGTCATACATTGTTCTTAAAATTCCTTCAATTTTAAGCTTTGGATTGACGGCATGAGCTAACTGATCCACAGTATCTATCAACAAAGTTAAACCTTCCAGGGCAAAGTATTCACACTGCAGGGGAACTAAAATTGAATCAGCTGCACACATAGCATTAACTGTTAGCAGATTCAGAGAAGGTGGACAATCGATAAATATAAAGTCATAGTTATCTGATATTTCAGATAAAGCATTTCTTAAACGATATTCCCTCGCATAATAATCTAATAATTTGACCTCAGCTGCGGTGAGATCCTCATTAGAAGGAATTAAATGAAAGGCACCATTGGTTTTAGTTACTAAAACACTTTTGATATTGATATCGTCAATAAATACCTGACAGATGGTCTTTTTAAGCTCAAACTTATTGACACCGGATGCCATAGTTGCGTTACCTTGAGGGTCGCAGTCCACAACGAGAATTTTTTTCTGCATAGCAGCAAGTGAGGCCGCTAAATTTACACAGGTAGTGGTTTTGCCTACACCACCTTTCTGATTAGCGATGGCTATAATTTTTCCCATCTTAAAATCCTTTTATTAAACTTAATTAGCTTGTTTTAATATAACAATTTTTCTTTGAGCTTCTAAGTTTGGAACTTTGATATCAACAATGTCCTTAATCATAACAGAATTAGGAATTGCTTTTAATTCATCTTCCTTTATATCTCCTTTCATCGCCAGAAAATATCCATTTTCAGCAATTAGAGGGAGACTCCATTTAAGCATTCTGTCCAAAGGAGCAAATGCCCTACTGACAATACAGTCAAATTTCTCAGCAGGCTTGATATTTTCACAGCGGTCATTAATTATACTTACGTTTTTAATCTCAAGCGCTACTATCGCATTTCTTACAAATGCTAATTTTTTTGCGACAGAATCAATAAGTGTAAATCTTTTATCTTCATTAAGAATTGCCAGAACTAAGCCTGGAAAACCCTGACCTGTTCCTAAATCAGCAATTCTCTGTCCACTCACATATGGAGATACTACCGCACTGTCCATAACATGAAGGATCAAAATATCCATAGGATCAGTGATTGCAGTTAAGTTAAGCTTTTTATTCCATTTTATTAACAGTTCTGCAAGCTTAACCAGTTTCGCAATCTGCTCCTCATTATAATTAAGTTTGGTCTGCGAAAAAAGGTTGCTAAGCTCCCTCATTAAATTGGTATCGTCCACAGTTATGACCTACTTTTAAATTTATTTAATTGTTTTATTTTACTAATTTTGTCCAAGCTTGCCTAATTTCTTCAAATGGACCAGCAAAATAGAGATTGCAGCTGGTGTTATACCTGAGATTCTCGATGCCATACCGATAGTTTCAGGTTTATATTCATTAAGCTTCTGTGCAACCTCATTAGAGAGCGCTGGTATATTTTTATAATCAAAATCAAGAGGAAGAAGAGTCTTCTCATTTCCTATTTTTTTCTTAATATCATCAAGCTCTCTACTTAGATAACCTTGATACTTAACCTGGATTTCAACTTGCTCCACAGCCTGTGCTTCAGTAGCAATAGGAGTAAATTTACCTGTTTGCAGGAGATCATTAAGTTTAACTTCAGGTCTTCTCAAGATTTCTTCTAAATTCTGCTCCTGAGATAATGGATTGTTAAGAATCTTGCTTAACTCTTTACCTGTTTCACTTGATGGCTTAATGAATGTCGCTCTTAACCTGGCTTTTTCTTTTTCAATTTGATCGCATTTTTTCTCAAAGAAAGCCCATCTTTCATCTGAGATGATCCCTAATTCACGTGCTTTAGGGGTTAAACGCAGATCAGCATTATCTTCTCTTAGAATTAAACGGTATTCAGCCCTGGAGGTAAACATACGATAAGGCTCTTTGGTTCCTAGAGTACACAGATCATCCATGAGTACTCCTACATAAGCCTCATCTCTTCTTGGACTCCAGGCTTTTTGTCCTTTGATATACAGACCAGCATTTATACCAGCTAATAAACCTTGAGCTGCTGCTTCTTCATAGCCAGTGGTTCCATTAACTTGTCCTGCTAAAAAGAGACCACTGATCTTCTTTGACTGCATCGATACTGTCAGTTCACGCGGATCATAATAATCATATTCAATAGCATAGCCTGGTCTAGCTATGACAGCATTCTCTAAGCCTTCAATAGAATGTATAAAATTCTCTTGTACATCATATGGTAATGAAGTTGAGATACCATTTGGGTAAACCAAAGGCGAAGTTAAGCCTTCAGGCTCTAGAAAGATATGATGAGAATCGCGATCTGGATATCTTACTATTTTATCTTCAATAGACGGACAATAGCGTGGTCCAACACTATGAATAATTCCAGAATAAAGAGGACTTCTATCCAATCCTCCACGAATAATCTCATGAGTCTTTGCATTAGTTCTCGTCACATAGCAAGGAACTTGCGTAGGATGAATTTCATCTGTATCAAGATAAGAGAAAACAGGCTGATGAGGGTATTCTGGATCCTGTTTGGACATTTTAGAAAAATCGATACTTGAAGCTACAATTCTAGCAGGAGTACCTGTTTTTAATCTGCCTACCTTTAAACCTAGCTCCTTGAGATTTTCAGCTAGTCTGATTGAAGCAGGATCACCTGCTCTTCCACCAGAGTAATGATTTAAGCCAATATGCAGCAATCCGTTTAAGAAGGTACCTGCACATAAGATGATGGCATTAGCATAAAATTCAATGCCAGCAGCAGTGCTTACTCCACAAATAGTATTGTCTTTAAATAAAATTTCGGTACATGGTTGTTGAAAGATAGTTAAATTTTCGTAATGAGCAAATTCTTTTCTGATTACTTCTTTATAAAGATGGCGATCTGTTTGTGCTCTAGTTGCTCTTACAGCCGGACCTTTAGATGAATTGAGGGTTCTAAACTGGATTCCTGCCCGATCAATTGCTCTAGGACACACTCCTCCCATGGCATCGATTTCACGAATCAGATGCCCCTTACCAATCCCGCCAAAAGCAGGGTTGCATGACATTTCTCCAATCGTTTCAATATTGTGAGTTAGCAGTAAAGTTTTACATTTCATTCTCGCTGCAGCTGCTGCAGCTTCTATACCAGCGTGACCTGCACCAATCACAATGACATCAAAGGTTCTGTATGAGTCCATTTCCAACCATTTTTACCGGGAGTAAACATTACTAATAAATTAATCTATATATATAGATCTTTATTTATTAATATTCTTATTATACAAGCCTAACCAGTGGATTGTATAAAATAACCTTATTTTTTAAGTAATTAAAAAATAATTACTTGTGGAAAATTGTCAGTTTGAGCTTGGAGTAAATGTAGAAAAAAGCCAGGATATAAACAAGCTAATTTTTATAGTAACTTTTCAAATAAATTTACACCGCCATTTCTCAAGCAACTCTGATAGTTTTCTACCATTTATAAACAAGGAAAAAAACAGCAAAAAAATGATATTTAATATTTTATGAATAATTTTTATATCTTAATACTACCCAATGCTAACGAGGTAGTATCGCTGTAAAGATGATTTTATGCCTAATTAATGAAAAACGGATCCTCGAAGGATCCGTCTTAAAGCTAAGAATTATCTTAGACACGCTTTTTGAATTCGTTAGTGCGAGTATCGATTTCAATCTTATCGCCAATATTAACGAAATCAGGAACCTGCATTTCATAACCAGTACCAGCAAGGCGAGCCGGCTTGGTTACTTTACCTGAAGTATCACCGCGAACTGATGGCTCAGTATATTCAACAGTTCTTACGATTGAAATAGGTAATTCAACGCTGATTGCTTTACCATTGTAGAAAGTGACCTGGCAGACATCTTCCATTCCTTCGATAAGGAAGTTCAGAACATCGCCCATGTTGTCTTTCTCAATATCGTACTGATTGAATTCTTCATCCATGAAAACGTACATTGGATCATTGAAATAAGAATAGGTACAATCTTTATGATCCAGAACTACATCTTCAAGTCTGTCATCAGCGCGATAAACTGTTTCAGTACCAGAATTTGACAGAAGGCTTTTCAGCTTCATTTTTACAACAGCAGCATTACGGCCAGACTTTGAATATTCTGTTTTCTGAACAACCATTGGGTTGTTATTTACCATAATTACGTTGCCAGCACGGATTTCTTGAGCTAACTTCATTCTAATAAACCCTACTAAGTATTTTTCTTATAACGAAAAAGTATACAAATATCATCTGATATTGTTGGAAAAATCTTTAGAGAGCTTTTTTTCTCTAAAGAAAGTTGGCGCTGATTTTAACAAATTTTGTGATCTAAATCAATCACTATATCTATACAGCTAAACGGTGTCTATCAGCTTTAAAAATCTAGTTAATTTTGGCTCTTCGTGCATATGTGTGGATAAAATCTTAAAGTAGTGCACGTTAAAAGCCTTTATCTATGCTACTTTAAGCCCTAAGTCACCTCGATTAGGAAGTGG
>JAILLS010000109.1 GCA_024693025.1 Succinivibrio sp.
AAATTTACACAAAAAAAATACGGCTAACACTTTAATTTTTAAGCTCAATCACCTAAAATAAAAGCTGAACCTGACGATTAAAGCCTCAATAACCAAGGAGCATGAACATGGCTGCACCAAGAGAAGATAAAGCTGCTGAGCATGACCGTCTGATGCTGATGCGCGAGCTGATGAACAAGTTTCATAAATATCATGCTGACTGGGAGAGCAAGCTTAAGCAGGACTTTGAAGCCCTGCAGAAGCAGGAGGAGTTCGTGACCGAGCCCCGGCTTGCGCTTGAGCATAAGGAGGAAATTCAGAACTTCCTCGATCATTATGAGCGCGCCTTTACCCCTCAGGATCAGGATTACTGCCAAAAACTCGTGCAGTACATGCCCACGGAAAAAATCCACTCGAGCATGTGGCGTCTGGTTATGGCCATTCTGGTGTTTGCCTTTGCCTATGTGATCTTCAGATTAATCCATGTGCAGGAGGCTTCCATGCAGGATAACCTTGTAAATCTGGGAGCTGCGCTGGTCATCTTCGCCATCTTCGGTCTGATGCTGCGCTTTGATTTCTGGCAGAGAAAGAGAAACAAGGCCTATCTTGAGCTTGACGCCAAAATTAAGGACTATGAGAGCAGATGCTCAAAGCTCAAGCGCAGATTCTCGCAGATCCTCGTGCATCCTGACTCTAATTAGTGCCGCTTCCTTTTAAACTGCAAAGCTTAAGTCTCAAAGCCTGAGCGGACTTTAGTTAAGCTTTATCCTGACTGTGTGCCGCATAAGCCTCAAGTTCTTTGCGGCATTTTTCAAGACTCTGTCCGTCAGCTGCCTCACAGAGACTTAAGCCCCACTTAGCCAGACTGATAACAATCGGCAGCAGGCTCTTGCCTCTCTCGGTCAGCGAATACTCAACCTTAGGCGGGATCACCGGAAAAATCTCACGTCTGACCAGTCCGTCAGCTTCAAGCTCCCGGATACTCTGCGTAAACATCTTATTGGAGATCCCCCGCAGACTATGCTGCAGAGTGGATGAACGCAGGGGGCCCTCGCGCAGATGAAAAATCAGCATACTCTTCCATTTGCCGCCAATCACATCCATGGCAAGCTCTAAGGTACAGTGATACTCCCGGTCTTTATAATAAAAAACTTTTTCCTGCTCGCTCATACTGTTATCCAATATTCTCTTTTTGGTTAGTATAAACAAATATCCAGGATAGGCAAGCTTAAAACGCTTAAATCATCCAGCTGAAAAATATTATCAGCTAAAAAGTCTTAAAATATTTTTTGTTATATTTTATAAAATTACTTATTTTAGTAACTATATATCCCTAAAGTATGTACTTTTATTTTATAAAATTAAAGGCAAAATTAACCCTACTAAACATCAGCTGGCAGTGGCCTCTCAGGTAAGGAGGCTGCGGCTGCCCACAGCTGCAGAGCCTGTATAAGCTTTGCTCTCTGCAGGTTTAACATGGTTTATAGTAAGTCAGGACGCGGATATGCAGACTATATGCAGGCGTCTGACTATCCCCACACGCTAAAGGAGCATTTATGGAAAAATTTGACTTATATCTGCCTACCCGTCTTGTCTTTGGTAAGGACCGCATCAGTGAATTACCGGAGCTGACTAAAAGCTATGGCAGGAAGATTCTTCTGACCTATGGCGGCGGCAGTATTAAGCGCAGCGGCATCTATGACAGAATCAAAAGCCTCTATCAGGGGGCAGAGATTTTCGAGCTGTCCGGCATTGAACCAAATCCTAAGATTGACTCGATTCGCCAAGGTGTGGAGATTATCAAACAACACGGCATTGATTTTATCTTAGCCGTAGGCGGCGGCAGTGTGCTCGATGCCTCCAAGAATATGGCCGCCGGCGCTTTTTATGACGGCGATCCCTGGGATCTTGTGGTGGATGCCTCTAAAATCGGCAGAACCCTCCCTATCTTTGCCGTGCTGACCTTATCGGCCACCGGTTCTGAATATGATAATTCAGGTGTGATCACCAACGATGCCACCCATGAAAAGATGCCGATCTTCGGCAATATGTGGCCTGTTGCCTCCATCTGTGATCCTCAGTACACCTTCAGCGTACCGGCCAATCAGACCGCCGCCGGTGCTGCCGACATCATGTCCCATACCTTTGAATCATATCTCGTCAGACACGGCAATACCCTGACTGACGGCTTCTGCGAGGCCATGCTGCGCACCGTGATCAAGAATGCCCCTGTGGCCATCCGCGAGCCGCACAATTATGAGGCCCGTGCCGAGCTGATGATGGCCAGCTCCTTTGGCTGCTGCGGTCTTCTGAACATCGGCCGTGAGGTCTCTCCCTGGGTCTGCCATGGCCTTGAGCACGAGCTGTCAGCCTTCTACGATATCACCCATGGTGTAGGTCTGGCCATTCTGACTCCGGTCTGGATGAAATACAGCCTGAATGCTGAGACTGCTCCGCGCTTTGCCAATTACGGCATCAACGTCTTTGGGCTTGATAAAAACGCCGATGTGATGAGCAATGCCAATAAGGCTATTGAGCTTACCGCCGCCTTCTTCAAGGAAATCGGTCTGCCTTCTAAGCTGTCTGAAATCGGCATTGATGACAGTCATTTTGAGGAAATGGCAGATCATGTCCGCAAGATCTGGTTTGGTGACTTCAAATATGCCTTAAGACCGCTTGACCGTCAGGATCTTATCAACATCCTCAAGGGCTGTCTGTAAGGCAGAAAAGTTAGCAGCTATCAGATTAACTGCAGCAAAAAGCTCTGTTAAGCCGCCAGCTCAAGGCGGCTTTTTGGCTGCTGTCTTAAGGCTGCTGCAGGCCTAAGGCTACTTACTTAGAAACTCTAAAAGCTTTTCATTATAAAGCGGAGTTTCCAGAGCCGGACTATGCCCGCAGTGCTCAAAGAAAAAGCTTGCACAGTTAAGTCTGTCAGCAAGCTCCCGTACAAGCGCGTAAGAGAACACCCGATCGGCCTTGGAGCCTATCACCAGGCTCTCAGTCTGAATTTCACCAAGCCTGGCTCTTACATCAAAATCAAACATGTTCCTGGTATGCGCGATAAAATCCAGAAGCTCTGTCTTGGTGACCGTCTGAGCCTCACGGATTAAATCCTGATGCAGGAGAGTGCCAAACTCTTCAGAAAATACGGTATGCTCAAAATTTTCATAAAGACCTAAGGGATCATCCGCTGCGGCGAGCTCTATCCAGGTTCTGAACAGCTCCTCTGCCTGGCTGTCAAGGTGGCTGACCGTGCCGCTGAAGATGACCTTGTTAAACAGATGCGGCTCCTCAAGCACCATACACTGAGAGATCATGCCGCCCTGCGAATGACCAAACAGATACAGATTATCTAAGGATAGCGCCCTTAGGACCTGCAGAGTGTCAGAGGCCATCTGCGCAATGGAGTAAGGCTCAGGAGTAGGATCCTTGCGATCAAAGACATAGACCGTAAAGCCATGCTCAGCAAAAAGCTTAAGCTGCAGCGCGATAAGCTCAGGGGTAGTCAGAATGCTTTTGACATTGAGTCCAGGAATAACGATGAGCTGTCTTGAACCCTGTCCTAAGCGGATATACCCCATCTCAAAGCGCTCTGAGCTGTATTTCTCAACGCTGTATGTAGGATGCTCTGCCATAAATCTCTCCTCGTTTAAGCTGCTGTGATAAAGCGCCTGCTGATCTTAGCTAAAGCAGGCTCTGCAGGCCAGTGACGATGCGCTCTGTGACCTTGTGAAAATGGTTGCCGGGCTGCTCCTCAAATTTTACCTCATAGTGAGAGTCCTTCAAGAACTGATATAAAGCCTGAGTGCACTCACCGACCCTGCGCAGCTGAGGATGGCGCGTCCTGCTCTCTGCCGCCCCTAAGGACAGATAGATGCGCAGGGGCTGTGCAGGAGCTGACTTCTGCATTAGATACCTAACAAAGTCAGGATACCACAGAGAGCCTGACATACTAGCCACTGCGGTAAAATACCGGCAGTTAAAAGCAGCATAGAGCGCGAACATGCCTGCAAGAGAATAGCCTGCCACGCCAAGATAGTCGGGAGCTTTAGGCAGCTGGCTTAAGCTCCATGGCAGGATGTCGTTCTCAAGCACCCTGAGCAGATGCTCTGCCTGACCGCCAAAAGGCCTATCTTTAGCGCTTAAGGCAGGAGCGGGATATGGCGTTAAGTCATCTTCCCAGGATAGAGCGCTAAGGCACAGGAGCCTAAAGGGTTTGCTGCTCTGCCTTGCAAGCGTCTCGCAGATCTCGCTACCATTGCCTTCAAAGACAGGCAGCACGAGCAGCGGGCCTGCTGTCTTTGCGTCAGTGTAAAGGGTAGCCAGTCTGCCTGCAGTCTTAAACTCTGAAATCTGCATCATTTTTAGTCTTTGCTCAAAAATTAGGTTCTTAGGATCAGTTCTGCAGCATCTCAGAGTACATCACCTTGAAGATAATCCCCTGATTATAATTACCAAACTCCCTGCCGAACAGAGTACAGCCGCCCGGATTGAGCGCATCGGCCGCCACAGTGAAGCGGAATTTAAGCTCACTTCTGTAATCAAGATGCAGATCTCTTATGGTGAGGTGTGAAATCATGCGTCCATCTATTATATAGGTGCCAAACTGATTTACCACCAGGAGTTTTAATAGGCCGTACTGATTCCAGTTCAAGAAAAAGGTTATATCACTGGGCCAGTTATCTGCACAGCCTGGTGCTTCAGAGCAGATCTCAAAGGAGAACTGCAGCTCCTCGACCTGCTGTCCTTCCTTGAGATAATAGGCTCGGCAGTCTTTACCACCACCTATGCCCTGGCTTTCTTCCGTCTGATTGCCGCCTTTGAGATGCCGCTGATGCTCGTATCCGTCATGAAGTACATCTCCTCAGTCTTTGATGTGAGAATTTCTGCCACCGTCTATCTGCTAGGCTTCAACCCGGCCAAGCTGGGCTCAGTGGTGATTTTCTCCTATATCGCAGGCGGACTGTACTCGGTCATAGGCTTTCAGAACAGCTATCTCTTCCTGGGCGCATCCGTGCTGACCATTACGCTGATAAGCTCCTATACTCTCATCAATGACAAAACCTATGTAAGAGAGCTGGATGAGCAGAGAAAAGCCGCCATAAAGGCTAAGGCTGAACTGGCACAGCCTGAGGCTAAAAACCAGGCTGAAACTTCTGCAGAATAAAACCACACAAGCAACGCTCTAAGAATGATAAAGCCTAAGCCCTGCGCTTGGGCTTTTTTTATGTTAAAACAATTGTATAGTCCTAAAAGGCTGTTAATTCCGAGCCTTTCTAACCTCAACTTATCTGCGCAAAGCTAAAGCGGTCTACACTCTCCGTCACCTAACACTTAGAGAGAATATGCAATACCTAAATCACCTTACCACCGCCCTGCCCTTT
>JAILLS010000006.1 GCA_024693025.1 Succinivibrio sp.
CCCAACCGCCCTTCAAACCAACGTAACCCTGATGGGCTAAACCTGCATTGGCGCTATATGAAGCTAAAGCTAATGCAGCAGTCAATCCTAATGCTAATAGGGATTTTTTCATATCTAAAAAGCTCCAGAAAATTATTATTAAGAGTCCGCGTAATTTTGTGGGTACTAAAAAAACGAGGACTACAATTGGCAATTCTAACACCATTTAAGAAAAATGTATAACTTTAATCTGAAAAGCGGAACGAGATCAGAGATATGAACAGATCTCTGCACCATTTTTGCGCTTTTTTTCAGGCTGCGCTTTCACGTCTGAACTAAAAAGCACAGCCTAGAGAGCGCGCCTTCTGGCCAGCACATAGCGCATGTCCCAGCTCAGATAGACTCCTTTAGCACTGCTAAAGCGTGCCTCATAGTCAAGCCTGAATTTTTGCAGGCGCTGAGCAGTCCACAGTCCCTGCCCCACCCGGTTGACACCGCTTAGCGCCAGGGATCTGAGCAGCTCTTTAACCGAGGCATAGTCAAGCTTGATAAGCTCTTCATGGATCTCCGCCTCAAAACCTGCCGCAGCCAGCGCTGCCTTAAGCTCAGACACTGAGAGATAGTCAAGCCCGATTCCGGTCAGAGCCTTAATCTCCTCAAAATGCCTCACGCCAAAATCTGAAAACAGCAGCACGCCCCCGTCCTTTAGCGAAAGAGCAAGCCTCTTTAGGGTTTCTTGCAGAGGATCAATCCACTGCAGCACGCAGTTGGAGGCAATCAGATCATAGTCTGAACCAAGCTCAATCTGTCTGAGATCTCCGCATCTTGTCTCACACTCAAGCCCCTCTGGCACGGTTTTTAAACACTGCCTTAGCATCGGCGCGCTTAAATCATTCAGACAGAGGGTGAGTCTGGTATGCGCAAGCTTCTCAAGCAGGCAGGAGGTAAAGAGTCCGGTCCCGCAGCCAAGCTCCAGGACCTTTACGGGCTTTGCCTCGGCATAAACCGGAATACGCTGCGCGAGAATGCCCGCCATCCTCGCCTGCATAGAGGCTGCCTCGGTATAGGTAGCTGCGGCCAGAGAAAAGCTGCGGTTAAGCGCCTTTGATGAAATCATGCGCACAGGACCTTGGAGAGCAGGCTTTCGGCATAATGGGCATACTGCCCCTCAAGCACCGGCGTATGATGCCTTGCCCACGAGCTTTTCTGGGCTGCCGGAGGCACGATTCTGTCCTGGGTACCCACCACCGCCAGATCATAGCTAAAGCCCTGCTGCAGCTTTGCAGTCTCTGGGTCTTTAGCATAGCGCTGCAGGGCGGCAAGCTCGTCAACAAGCTCTGCCACCGGACGCTGCGGGCAGTGAGAGAGATACTGCTCAGCTCCCCCTAAAGGACAGAGTCTGCGATAGAATTTATCAAGAGAATTTACGGTGAGATTGCGCTCAGTTGCTGAAAACAGCTCAGGCGCAATGCCATAGCGCTCGGAAATTCCCTCCAGGGTTCCGTTGATGGCCAGGGTGCCGCCTGAGAGCTCAAGGCCTGCAGATCTGAGCACCACAGGCGCCATCATCACGCCCATCGACCAGGCTACCAGCTTGATATTGGCATAATCCTGATAGAGCGTCGCATCAAAGCTTAAGGAGCGATAATCATAAACGATGGCACAGTCGCAGCCAAAAGGCAAATCCATAAACGGCCGCTCATCCTGGGCAAAACCTGCAAAAAACAGATTGAGCTCCTCTGTGCCTGACTGCTTTAAAAAATACTGCTGCATAGCTTTACACCTTAAGATAAATGAGTTTTAGAGCTGGGAATGACGGGACTGAGTATAGAGCTTCACGCTTCTTGCAAAGCGCTCCATAAAATCCTCCGGCAGGCTGGCGCTCAGCGACAGACGCAGCCTGGCCTTGCCTGCAGGTACCGTCGGGTGTCTGATAGGCAGAGTCAGAAAGCCCTGCTCCACAAAAAAAGCCGCTGCCCTTAAGGCCTCATCCTCACTATAGGTCAGAAGCGGGAGGATCTGAGACTGTGACTCGGATAAAAAGCCCTGCTCAGATAGCAGCTGCCTTGCCTGCCCGCTTAAGGAGTGCAGAGTCTGCCTTCTCTCATCGGCTCCTCTTAACACCTCAAACATAAAGCGGATCTGCTCATACTGAATCGGCGGCAGCGCCGTGGAAAAAATCAGAGCCTGAGCCTTATTGATAAGATAAGAACGGGTCAGCTCATTGGTCAGAAGAAAGGCTCCGCAGGAACCGCAGGCCTTGCCCAGGGTACAGAGCACAAAATCCGCGTCCTTGAGCACGCCCTCCTGTACGCACAGACCCAGCCCCTGCGGTCCGAACACGCCAAAGGAATGCGCCTCATCCACATAGAGGTAGAGATTGGGGTATTGCCGCTTGAGGGCGGCAAGCTGCCGCAGCGGCGCCAGATCTCCATCCATGCTGAAGACCGCCTCGGTCACCAGCAGCACATTGTCATAGGCAGAGGCATATTTACGCAGGAGGGTTTCAAGATGCTCGAGGGAATTATGGGCAAAGCGCAGAGACTTTGCCTTGCTTAAGGCAAGGCCCTGCAGGATGGAGGCGTGGGCAAGCTTGTCTGCCAGAATCAGGGTCTCCTTGTCGCCAAGCGCTGCCAGCACACTGCTGTTAGCCGCAAAGCCTGAATTAAACAAGAGCGCACTGCGTCCATAGGCGCGCTCAATACTCTGGGTGGCTCGCTCAAAGCTGGGAAAGGCACCGGTCAGAAGCAGGGAGCCTGACGAGGAGAAATAGCGGCTGTCAGAGGGCAGCTCTGCTAAAAACCTGCTGACCATGAGCTGATCATGACCTAGCCCCAGATAGTCATTGGCTGACAGATTGAGAAGAGTCTGCCCGCCGATTTCTATCTGTGAGTCCTGCTGTGCCTTGGCCTTGATGCTGCGCAGTTTATGCCCGGCCTCAAGCTCAGACAGCTCCTCTTGAAAACGCGCATAAAGTTCCACACTGCCTCCTTAAAAAAACTACGGTACCAGAGCTTATGCATGCTGAGTGTTCACAGTAAGGCTAAATCTGGCTAAAAGCAAGTCTAATCTCCTTGTTTTGTCTAGACCTAAATTCTCAAAAAGTAAGCTCGATGCAGGCTTTTTCTAAAAAAAATTATCAGACAAGGCTAGCTTTTATCTAACCTCACTCAAGCGCAGCGCTTGCCTTATGCTAAAATAGAAGCTTTAAAACCTACTCTATATTTTTAAAGGATCAGATCTGATGGGCAAAGAGAATATTTCGCTAGGAGCAGGCAGACTAAAGCAGCTGCCAGGACCCAAACCAATCTATAATCATGTGCTGCAGAGTCCCTTTACCGAAGATCCTTCCTTAAATCTTGCCCTAAAGGTGCTGTTTAACATCAAGGCGCATAAAGCCCCTCAGACAGATACCCCATCAGTTTAAGCTTATGAGAACAGAACTTGCATCCCTTGAGCCGCAGAGAGTCTTTGCTCTCTTTGACGAGCTCCTCAATATTCCCCATGCCTCAGGTCACGAAAGTCAAGTGGCCGCCTGGCTTGTCAGAGTTGCACAAGAGCATCACCTGAATGCCCGTCAGGATGAGGTGGGCAACGTCATTGTGGAAGCTCCTGCCACAGCCGGCAGAGAGCACTCTCCCCTGGTTATTCTGCAGGGCCATATGGACATGGTGGCAGTCAAAGCTCCTGACAGCACGCATGACTTCAGCCGCGATCCTATAGACATCACCTGCAGCGACGGCTTTATCCGAGCTAAGGGCACCACTCTGGGAGCTGACAACGGCATCGGAGTCTGTATGGCTCTTGCCCTGCTGACCGACTCAACACTCAGCCACGGTCCGCTGCGGGGCATCTTCACGGTCGAGGAAGAAACCACCATGAAGGGAGCCTTACACCTGACGAAAGAGGATCTGCAGGCTGACTATCTTGTCAATCTGGACTCTGAGGAGACCAATGAGCTCTATGTAAGCTGCGCCGGCTCCTGTGATGTGGAGCTGCGCTTTAAGAGCGAGAGAATTGTGCCGCAGGACTGTCAGGGACTTAAGCTTAAGCTCTACCATCTGCCGGGCGGACATAGCGGCGGAGATATTCACAAGGGCATTCCTAATGCCATCCTCGTGATGGGCAGACTGCTGCGCAGGCTTGCAGAGGATTTTGACTTCTTTATTGAAAGCGCCCAGGGCGGCACTGCCCGCAATGCCATTCCTGCTGACTGCACCTTTACCCTGGGGGTACCTATGGCACAGTATCAGGAGTTCTGCTCAAGCTTAGAGCAGGAGCAGACTGAGCTTGCAGAGGAGCTTAAGCTTCCCGGGCTCAGACTTGAGCACCAGGAGGCGGCACTTGACAGTACGCTATCCTATGCCGAGAGTATGGAATTACTTGCCCTGCTTGGCGCTCTGCCTAACGGCGTCATGGCCATGTCCAAGGTGGACCCCCTGGTGGTGGAAACCTCCTCAAATCTCGGGATAATCTGCTCTGATGAGCAGAGCATTTCGCTGATGCTGATGCCCCGCTCGCTGCACGAACAGGGACTTGCGGAAATGCAGGAGAAGCTGCAGGCACTCTGCGAGCTGACGGATAACTGTGAAATCACCGTCAGCAATCAGCATCCCTGCTGGCCGGCCAAAGCTCAGGGACAGCTGGCGGCGCTCGTCAAGGAGCAGTTCAGGGCGGTTACCGGACGGGAGATGCACGTGACCGCGATGCATGCCGGTCTTGAATGCGCTCAATATGCGCAAAAGAATCCAGAGCTTGAGCAGATTTCCTTTGGCCCTACCCTGCTTAACCCGCATTCTATACATGAGCGGGTCGAGATTGAAGGGGTTGGAACCATCTTTGAAACCGTGCGCAGAACCCTTAGTGTGCTTTAGTTTAATTCAGGAAGTCATATGCGACAGAATACCAATTCACCTCGTGCTTCACTACCTTTTCAGTGTTTCCACACCTGCACGGCACCGGGACGCGATCACAGCACAGCCGTCCTGTTTGTGCGCGGTGCGCATCACAAGCGCCTGCAGATCCATCTGGTGACCTTCCCTTTGCAGGAGCCGGTGAGAACCGCGATGAAATACACAGGTTCAAGCTATGGCATCCATCGCTTTGTCTCGCCTATCGATATGGATCGCGGCACCAATTTTCAGCGTTACTGCTTCAAAATTGCCCTGCTTGACGAACAGCAGCAGATCATTGACGTAGTCTGGTACAGTTCCCTCGGCATGTCCCGTGAACGTCCGCTCTTGCGCCACTGCTTTGCCTTTGAGCTGTTCTCCACTCATCCTGACTGGTCAACGGACATGATTATCTATGAGATCTTCCCTGACAAGTTTGCCTCCTCGCGGGGACATTTCACGGTCGACGGCACGGTCTACAGCGCCGAGACTCCGGTAAAGGCCAGGGAATTTGAATATAAGGATCTCGATGAGGTGCACTGCGGAGGAGATCTGGACGGCATCTCGGACATGCTGCCCTATCTGCGTCAGCTGGGAGTGGATACCATCTATTTAACGCCGATCTTCCAGGCGCCTTCCGTGCACAAATTTGATACCTGTGATTATGATACGGTCGATGCGCACTTTGGCGGCAACGGAGCCTTAAAGCGCCTGCGCACCCTCTCGCAGGGCTATAAGATGCACATCCTGCTGCAGGGCTGCTTCAGTCACACCGGCGACAACCACCCGTGGTTTGACCGTCAGGAGCGCACCGGCAAGGGCGCCCTGCATCACAAGGATTCACCCTACCGCGAGCTGTATACCTTCAATTCAGAAGGCGAAGCTGTCTACGGACTCAATCAGGCCACCATGCCAAAGCTTGACTACAACAGCAAGCAGGTCAGACATGCGATGTTCGAAGGCGAGAACTCGGTCATTAAAAAATGGCTGCGCGCCCCTTACGGCATTGACGGCTGGGTACTGGACTCTGCCTCGCAGATTGGCGACAACGGTACCTCCCGCAATAATTTAAAGCGCCTGCAGCAGCTCTGTCAGAGTGCCCGTGAAACCAATCTTGAATGCTTCATGGTGGGTGATTTCCGCTCGGATGCCCGCAATGCCATCAACTGTGCCGGCAATGTGGACAGTAGCATCAACTACACCGGCTTCCTAAGTCCGATCCGCGCCTTTTACGGCGGAGTCAATCTCAACGGCGAGCCAACCCCTTATACCGGTGAAGATTTAAGGCGCACCTTTGAGGATTACTCAGTAGGTATTTCCCAGCAGGTCAAGGTCTGCCTCATCAATCAGCTCGATAATCACCGCATGCCGCGCTTCTTTGACATCATAGGCGGCGATAAGCATCTGTATCTGTCAGCGCTGGCCACCATGTATATGTGGCGCGGCATCCCCTGCCTCTATCAGGGCGATGAGATGGGCGATATAATTGCGCAGTATCAGATTGGCGAACATGCGCTGATCCCCTTTATAGGTCTGCGCAACCATAAGCTCTCACCTTATAGTGCAGATCTGCAGGCCTGCCTGATGGAGCTAGGCAAGATCAGACGCTCCAACCCCGCCATTACCAGGGGCTCCATGGTCTTTTTCTCTGCCGGCGGCTCACATATCGGCTTTTTACGGCTTTATGATCACCGCTTCTGCATCACCATGGTAAATGTCTCCCGTACCCAGGTTAAAATTGAGCAGGGATCTGCACTCTTCCCGCTGCTGGCAGCCATGTATCTGCCTGAAGACTGTCAGGAAGATCTCTCAGAGATCCACGATCAGGGCGAAACCCTGCTGATCCCTTTGTCAGGACGCAATGTCAGAAGAACAGATCATGGTGAAGGACTTGAGGCACTCTATGAGATGCTCTCCCGCGAACAGCTCGCGGTCTACAGCTATGGTGCCACGCGGACAAGCAAAGATTTTGAGGGGCGCCTGCTCAAGGAGCTGACCCAGGGCAAGACCATCACCTTCCCGGCCCGCTCCACGGTAATTATCAGCAACGCTGACAATCTGCGTGAACTGCAGTAGTCTTGCAAAAAAGCCGGTTTTAAAGCAGCGTGCGGCAGCTTAAAAGAGGCTTTGCTCCGAGCAGAACCTAGCGCAAAAAAAAGAGTTTTTCAGGACCTTGAAAAACTCTTTTGCTGTCTGATTAAACTGCTTTTAGACAGCAGCTTTAAAAGTCATCATCATTATTATTTATCATCTCGTTCATCTGATCCTCGGTCACGTTATTATCTTTTACCGGCTGCGGCTCTGTATTCTTCATGTCATTGACAGCTTTCGTATTAGCATAAAGAGTGCAGTTTTTAAGATCAGAGGCTGACAGGGTCTTAACCTCACCGTATGGGTCGAGCACGGTTACCTTCTGGGTGGCAGAATCAGCTGATAACACGGTTATCGCATGTCCTGAGGCTACCCCATCTGAAAGTGAGGCCCAAATACCGCCTCTATGCCCTAAGACCACAGGATAGCCACTGTCAAGCCCGTCTTTAACCATATTGAAGGCATCCCCCGCATTATAGGCTGCAAGGGGCTGACCGACATATGGATTGCGGCTGTTACTCTGCGCAATAGTATAGCCCATCAGTGCACCCAGACCATGGTAAGCATCGCTCAGAGCCATGGAAGAATTTGTAGCTATAGTGGTAGTGTTAACCTGACCGTTAATTCCCGTAAGCTTATGCATCATCATGGCAAGTTCCAGCACTTTAACCCAGGGTTTACTCTTGCTGCCAAAGGTATAATTGCTGTGTTTATCCTTAATCTCGCCAAGCGGCACCTCATAGATATTGCCGCCCAGCCGAACATTAACATTCCCGTTATGCATAGAGGGTGAAAACAGTCTGGTAATACCTTCGGTGCCCTGTGAGGATAAAACGGCGCCGATTGAGGAGAGGAACCAGCAGTCCTGCAGTTCAGGATCCTGTTTGATATCTGAAAGCTTAGGAGTTTTATTCGCACCAAACAGAATCTTGCTCAATTCCTCAGGATTTTGGGGGTTAGGTCCATTAACCCCGTCAAACTTTTTAATCTCAGCATCATTGATACCTGCCAATGTGCCATAAGTTTTAATTTCAAAATGAGGAACATAGGTGGCCTGAAATTTATCTGCCTGCTTTTCGCCGCCGAACAGAGGCTGGGTCGTGGTATTGTCATAAAGAGGTTTAGCCCGCTTGCCGCGCAGTTCATTAAGCTTTTCCTGAGTTGACAGGGTATCTGATGACCTTACCCCTTTAAAGAAATTGATGATAGAGAGGAATGCACGACCTATGCTATGCAAGAAACTGTTTGAAGCGCGCGGTACTCTCAGATTACTGACCGCAGTCGCAAAATCCTCATTTAAATTTTCATAATGAATATTATCTGTGCTGTTTATCTTACCTGCCTGAATGGCAATCTTAACTGCATCTCTATCGCTCGCTAAAGTATTAAGCGGAGCGGCAGAATGTAACGTCCTGTTAGTGTTGTCAACACCTTTCTGATCCTGACCGGCAGCCTCGAATGTTGTCGTCTTGGGAAAAGAAAAACTGTTAATTTTATCTGTCATATTATGATCCTTCCTATTTAACTGTTTAGACCAGGTCGCCAAGCGGCATTTTGGAGTTACGCGCAGGTGCAGCAAAGCTGAATGGCCTGTCTGCCTCCTTATCCTGATCCATAACCTTAAGTCTTACCTTGGAGACCTCCTGCACGAAATCTATCAGGATCTCAACCAGAGAATTACCATCCAGGGTTGATACCGCAGAGAGATACTGCACCGTGAGAGCATTATCCTCAGGCGCAAGCGCAAAGGTGATCCCATTACTTTTATCAAAGAGAAACTGATGATTGAGCAGTTCTCGGAAAATCTCAAGCTCTCTGTCTGCCGGCACTTGTCCGCAGTCAGCAAAAATCAGCAAACTGTCTGAAGGTTCCAGATAACAGAAATTTATGTAAGGCAGCCACTCTTCCCGCAGCTCTAAACGTGCCATCCCCTGCTCATTCAGCTGCGCAGGAGTGTTAAATAGAATATTGCTTGCATCAGAAAAAACCTGCTGTGCCTGTGCTAATGCCATGAGATCACCTCTATTCAAGCTTGTTGACAATGTTATTATAGACTATTTTAATAAATGTAGTTACATAATATATCAAAAATAAAATCTGGATCAAAAAATCCAGTTTAAGTTTAGCGCACAACTTTTTTCTGCAACCTGATCTTATGCACAAAAAGGCGCTTAACAGCGCCTTTCTTTAGAGTCATGAATAAAAAGTTACCACTCGGAAACTGAACCGTCAGGATGCCGCCAGACCGGATTGTGCCAGCTGACATCCGTCCTGCGGACGCATTCTGCGAGCCGTTCTTCATTGATCTCTACGCCTAAACCTGGTTTGGTGAGCGCATGCAGATATCCGTCGCTCATGTCAAAATCCTCAGGATTATTGACATAGGTCAGAAGCTCCGCTCCCTGATTGTAATGAATGCCCATGCTCTGCTCCTGCAGCCCCGCATTCCAGGACACCATATCCACCGCAAGGCAGGCAGCAAGCGCCACCGGACCTAAAGGACAGTGAGGAGCGAGGACCACATCATAGGCCTCTGCCATCGCGGCAATCTTCAGGCATTCGGTAATCCCGCCGGCATGCGACAGATCAGGCTGCAGAATGGAAACGCCCCGCCCTTCTAAAACCCGTCTGAAATCATAGCGGCTGTACATTCTCTCTCCTGCGGCAATCAGCAGGCTGGAGGCATCCGCCAGAATCCTGTAGTACTCGCAGTGCTCAGCCAGCACCGGCTCCTCAATAAAATAAGGATGATAAGGCTCCAGTTCCTTCATCAGGATTTTGGCCATCGGAGCGGTGACCCGTCCATGAAAATCGAGACCAAACTCAATCTCATCGCCAAACTCCTCGCGGATCTGCTCGGCAATCCTAATGGAACCTTTGAGTTTCTGATGCGTATCCAGCACGCCCAGATCCTCGCAGCCATTGAGCTTGAAGGTATCAAAGCCGATTGTGCGCAACTTTCTGATGCCTTCAATCACATCCGCAGGACGGTCTCCGCCAACCCAGGAATAGGCCTTGATCTTGTCTCTGACCCGTCCGCCCAGAAGCTCGGTCACATTTACATTCAGAGCCTTGCCCTTGAGATCCCACAGCGCCTGATCAAGTCCGGCAAGAGCAGACATCATGATCGGACCGCCCCGGTAAAACCGGGTACGATAGAGCATCTGCCACAGATCATTAATCCTTGAGGCATCCTGTCCTACCACGTAGTCAGCAAGCTCATGGACGGCTGCCTCGACACTTTTGGCATGTCCCTCGACCACCGGCTCACCCCAGCCGCACAGCCCTTCATCGGTCTCCACCTTCAGGAACATCCAGCGCGGCAGCACCCTGTAGGTGGTAAGTTTAGTAATCTTCATGATTTAGAATCTCCAGACGTGTGACTAAAGCAGCGATTCAGCCAGAGGCAGCATACCGCCCAGGAAGGCCTCATCACCCTGCAGGCTGAAGGACTCAAGTCCGGCAAGCTTAAGACCCTTGACATAGCGCTCGGTCAAAAATGGATTGGCGATAATCCCCAATGCCCCATCCTCCTTGGTAAACTTGAAGATCTTCTGCATCGAGGCAATCTCAGCGCCAATCAGGAGTCCGGATAAGAATTCGCCGACATGGCTTGGCCTGATCGCGCCTAGGATATTAGCCCCGCGGATCTCAAAGAGGCGCGGCACGATATTGTTTTCATAAAAGCCGCGCTCAAGACCCTTCTGGAAGTCCTCAGCCGAGCTCTCCTGCTCACCTGCGCCCAGTCCCACCAGCGAGTATTTCATCATGATGCTGTGCATCTCGCCGGTCATGGCCGTACGGAAGGACTCAATCTTATAGCCGTCGGCAAGCACCCATTTGCAGTGTGTGCCCGGCATCAGGAAGACCTTGGACGGCTGCTTCTTGATGGCACCGGCCAGCTGAGTCTCCTCGCCGCGGATCACGTTATAGTTGTCAGGGTCTCTGACACACAGACCCGGTACGATGCGGATCTTATAGCCCTTGGAATGCCTGACCTCAGTCAGATGATGCGGCAGCTCTGCAAGATTGACCGGGCAGTCAAGATACTGTGCATCGGCCCAGCCATTGATAGACCCCACCATGCCTGACATCACCACCGGCAGAGGTCCATACTTGCTGAACCACTCTGAAGTGAGGCGATCAAAGGCGCCTTCACAGTCAGGGCCGCGCACCACGGTCACGCCTTCAGCGGACTTTTTCTCTTCAGCCTGCCTGCCGTCAAGATACAGAAAGGCGCGAATATTGGTTGAACCCCAGTCCATCACCACAAAATTTTTAGTACTCATACTCTTACCCTCGCTTATGTTTAAAGAATCTTTATTTAACCGCTGCCACCAGCTGCGCTGCTGACCTTTTAATCTGCTCAAAATCCCCGGCATCCACCTTCTTTCTGCTCAGAAGATTGGAGCCAATCCCTGCCGAGCAGCAGCCTGCCTTAAGAAAATCACTGACATTGTCTGCATTCACGCCGCCTACCGCCATGAGCGGAATATGATTGAGCGGACCGCGGATGGCCTTAAGATATTCAAATCCTAAATTGGCCACCGGGAAGACCTTGACGATATCTGCTCCGGCCTTATAGGCAAGCGCGATTTCTGAAGGAGTCAGCGCTCCCGGCACCGCTACAAGCTGCAGCTTTCTAAGCTGTGCAATCACCTCCACATCCACATTGGGAGCGAGCGCAAAATCAGCACCGGCATCCTTAGCTGCCCTGGCCTGCTCCACGCTCATCACTGTCCCTGCGCCCACGCAGATTTTATCGCCCAGCTGCTCTTTGATAAGTGCGATGGCCGCAGCGGTATCTTGAAGACAGTCAGGAGAATTCTGATCAAAGGTGATCTCAAGAAGATGAATGCCATTGTCCACGAGAATCTTTGCGGCGCTGAGCAGACCCTGCCCATAGATCTGACGGGAGATGGCGACTAGCTTATGTGTACAGATAAAATTTACAACATCCATAATGCCTCGCTGCAGAAATGACGACAGTCAAGCTGTCTGTTCAACTTTGTCTATTATATTAGACATCACGACCATTATTTTAGACGATTTTAGAACTAAAAACCACCCGTGGTGTCCAAAATTATTAAAATTTAGCTTCAATGCGTCTGACGCACTCCTGAGTGACTTTAACCAGAGCCGGCAGTTCTTCAGTCTTGAAGCGGGTGACGGTACCGACCAGGGAGACTGCGCCTAGTAGCTGCCTCTCCCGGCCAAACACAGGGACTGCCACACAGCGGATCTCCGCCTCGCCTTCGCTGTTGTCAAAGGCCCAGCCCTGTGCTCTGATCTTGGTAAGCTCTGCTCTTAAGGCCTCAGGAGAGGACAGAGATGTTGGGGTAACCTTGGTATAGTCAAGCCGCTCAAGAATAATGTCCTGCACCTCCGCGCTCTGATAGGCCAGAAGACATTTGCCTAAACCTGCATGCAGCAGGGAGACTTCCATGCCCTCGCGCGACATGATCTGCATCGAGGCTCTGGGTGAGACGCATTTGAGCGCATAAAAGGCCTTGAGGCCCTCCATCACCCCGTAGTGCACCGCCAGACAGTCGACCTCCGAGAGCAGCCAGTGCAGCTCAGGTCTGACCAGATCCTCAAGATT